>NZ_SSOE01000027.1:0-125977 GCF_029871175.1 Pseudomonas sp. BN607 | reverse complement strand
GCGCAGGTTTCCTTTGCCTGACCTCCTTCAGCTGGTCGAGCTGGCGCGCAGCACCTTCTACTACCAGCTAAACGCTCAGCAGAAGCCAGACCGGCATGCTGAGCTCAAGGCATTGGTGCATCGCGTTTACCACGAGCAGAAAGGGCTTTATGGTTATCGCCGTATCGCACTCGTAATCAGGAAGGAAAAGCGGGTGAACAAGAAGGTGATTGAACGGCTGATGGCTGAGCAGGGATTGAAATCAGTAGTCCGCCCCAAGAAATACCGCTCCTATCGAGGTACCGTCGGTAAAGTGGCAGCGAATGTGCTGGAGCGAAATTTTGTCGCTCAACGCCCAAACCAGAAGTGGGTGACCGACGTAACCGAGTTCAAAGTAGCTCAACAGAAGCTTTATCTGTCGCCCGTGATGGATTTGTACAACGGCGAAATCGTGGCCTACGAAATGGCCAGCCGCCCGTGCTATAGCCTGGTTGGGAACATGCTTGGTAAAGCGCTCGATTGCCTGGGAGAGAAACCGAAGCTCGTGCTGCATTCGGATCAGGGATGGCATTACCAGCAAGCGCAATACCGCCGTAAGCTAAGCGAACGCGGGATAAAGCAGAGCATGTCTCGAAAAGGCAATTGCCTGGACAATGCGGCCATGGAAAGCTTCTTCGGCACGCTCAAATCTGAGTTTTTCTATCTGAAGCGTTTCGAGAGCATTGATGAGCTGAGAACGGGTCTGGATGAGTACATTCAGTACTACAACCATGATCGCATCAAGCTGAGGCTTAATGGCCTGAGCCCTGTGGAGTACAGGGCTCAGGCTGTAGCTTAGAACTGTCCAACTTTTTGGGGGCAGTCCACCATGTGGGAGCGGCCTGGTGTTGCGATAGGGCAGCAAGCAGCGCCGGCAATCACACTGGCACTGCGGACCTGTCAGACACACCAGCCTTTCTCATCAACCGCTTCATCCGCCACTCAAAGCCAAACGTCAGCGCCACCGCCGCACACGCCAGCCCCAGCGCCAAGCCCCACCAGATCCCGACCGCCCCACCACCCAGGTTGAAGGCGAACAGCCAGGCACTCGGCGCGCCCACCAGCCAGTAGCAGCAAAGCCCGATCAGGAAGGTGGTCTTGGCATCCTTCAGCCCGCGGATAGAGCCCATGGCAATGGTCTGCATGCCATCGAACAACTCGAACCACGCGGCTACCATCACCAATTGCACCGCCAGGTGATAGATGGCTGCAAAGCCTGGGTCATTCCGATCGATGAACAACCCCACCAGTGCATCGGGCAGCAGCAGGAACAGCGCTGCGAAAGCAAACATGATGGTCGCGCCAAAGCCAATGCCCACCCGCCCGGCGCTGCGCGCCGCCAGCAGGTTACCGGCGCCGTAGTACAGGCCTACGCGCATGGTCACTGCGTAAGACAGCCCGGTCGGCACCATGAACGCCGTGGACACGATCTGCAGGGCGATCTGGTGCGCCGCCAGTTCGGTGCTGCCCAGCACACCCATGCACAGCGCGGCGAAGGCGAACAGGCCCACTTCCACCATGTACGTGCCGCCAATCGGCAGGCCCAGCCGCCACAGTTCGCGCAGCGCTGGCAGCGACGGGCGCGACAGCCCCTTGCGCAGCGGATAGGCGGCGTAGGCCGGGTGCCAGCGGATGTACAAGGCCAGGGCGATGGCCATGCCCATCGACACCACTGCGGTGACCAGGCCGATGCCCATCAGCCCCAGCTTGGGCAGGCCGAACATGCCCTCGATCAGCGCCACGTTGAACAGGTAGTTGAGCACCGTGCCTACCAGGCTGATGACCATCACCGGGGTCGAGCGGCCCAGGGCGCTGGTGAAGCCGCGCAAGGCCATGAAGGTCAGGTAGCCCGGCAGGGCCAGCGGCAGCAGGGTCAGGAACTGCGCAGCCGAAGCCACGTTCTCGGGCTTTTGCCCGAACAGCAGCAGCACCGGTTCAAGGTTCCACAGCACCAGCGCGGCGAACAGTGCCAGGCCCCAAGCCAGCCACAGGCCGCTCTGTGCCAGGCGCGTGGCGCCTTCGATGTCGTTGGCGCCCTTGCGAATCGCGACCAGGGTGCCGACCGCGGCGATCACGCCCAGGCAAAAGATCGACACGAACGAATAACTTGCCGCCCCCAGGCCACCACCGGCCAGGGCTTGCGGGCTGATGCGAGCCATCATCAAGGTGTCGGTCAGTACCATCAGCATGTGCGCCAACTGCGAGGCGATCAGCGGCCCGGCCAGGCGCAGCAAAGCCTTGAGTTCTGTGGTGGGCGCAACGTGCATGAGGGCTGTCCTTCTTCCTGGGGTGATGACCGAAGGGCGATTCTGAGGCTTCGGTCAACTTTGCACAAAAGGATAAAAGCGATGGTTGCCATGATTTAAACTCATGCATGTATGCTCATTGGTGATTCAGCCCTCACGCCCATTTTGCAGGTGCCTCATGCCACGCCAGCTACCACCGTTGTATGCCCTGCGCGCATTCGAAGCTGCCGCACGGCTCAGCTCCTTCACCCGCGCTGGCGAAGAACTGTCGATTACCCAAAGTGCCGTAAGCCGGCATATCCGCACGCTTGAAGAGCATTTTGCCTGTCGCCTGTTCGTGCGCAGCGGGCGCAGCCTGCAACTGACCGAGGCGGGGCGAGTGTTGCTGCCGGGCGTGCGTGAAGGGTTTGCAGCGTTCGAGCGGGCCTGCGAAACCTTGTGTGGCGAAGATGACATCCTGCGCATGAAGGCACCTTCGACCCTGACCATGCGCTGGTTGCTGGCCTGCCTAAGCCGCTTTCGCCACCTGCAGCCGGGTAACGAGGTGCAGCTGACCAGCGCCTGGATGGACGTCGACCATGTGGACTTCAGCCAGGAACCGTTCGATTGTGCGGTGTTGCTCAGCGATGGGGTGTTCCCGCCGGACTGGGAGGTACGCAAGCTGTTCCCGGAGTTGTTGATCCCCGTCGGTGCCCCAGACCTGCTCGACCAAGAACCTTGGGACGTCTGCAGGCTCGCCGGCATCGAGCTGTTGCACCCCACGGTGGACAAACGCGACTGGCGTGAATGGCTGGAGCGCATGGGCCTCAGCGACAAGGTGTCGCTCAAGGGGGGGCAGGTATTCGACACCCTGGAGCTGGGCATGATTGCGGCAGCGCGTGGCTACGGGATTTCAATGGGCGACTTGCTGATGGTGGCTGAGGATGTGGCGCAGAATCGCCTGAGCCTGCCTTGGCCGACCGCAGTGCCCAGTGGCATGGATTACTACCTGGTGTGGCCGCGGACCCGGCGCGGGGGGGAGCGCTTGCGGCGGTTGAGCGCGTTTCTTGAGCAGGAGGTGGCGGCGATGGACTTGCCCGACGTGGAAATCCTGCCACCCGTCTGATCTTCTGCACAGGCCAAACTCCTGTAGGAGCAGCCGTGTGCATGCCCCGACCCTGCGCAGTGCCTGTGGGAAGGCCGGAACAGACGATGGAAAACGTTTGCGAATATCCCGGCCCGACACTCAAGTATTTGTCAGCGACGCCGATCCATTGGCACCAGCGTCCCGGAAGAGGGCGCGCTTCCCGTCTAAAAGAATGCGGGCGGTCAGCGTGATCAGGATGATCCCGGCCTCTTGCCAGGAGCTTCCCATGTCTCAACCGCGTGCCCGCATCGCCTCGCAACTCGGTGTCGCCCTCGCCATCGTGCTGGCGTTGGTGATATCCGGCAGTACCCTGTTCGCCCTGCGTTCGCTGGACGATGCCAACCTCGCCACGCGCCAGGCCCACCTGGCCAGTGAAGCGCGCCTGCTGGCCGACCAGCTCGACACGTTCCACAGCTCGCTGAAGGACAATACCCAGCGCCTGAGCGGCCTGTTCGAGAGCCGCTTCGCCTCGGGCCTGTCGCTGCATGCTGGCGAGACCGTGCAGGTCGCCGGGCAAGCCACGCCGGCCTTGTACCAAGGCGATCACCTGCTGAACAACGACTTTCAGCAGGTGGACGAATTCCAGCGGATGACCGCTGGCATTGCCACCTTGTTCGTGCGCAGTGGCGACGACTTCGTGCGCATCAGCACCAACTTGAAGAAGCAGGATGGCAGCCGCGCCATCGGTACCCAGCTCGATCGCCAGCACCCGGCCTACCCCAAGCTTCTGGCCGGGCAAATGTACGTTGGCCGCGCCGTGCTGTTCGAGCGCAATTACATGACCCGCTACGTGCCGGTGAGCGACAGCAATGGCCGCGTGATCGCCGTGTTGTTCGTCGGTTTCGATTACACCGACGCCCAGAACGCCCAGTTTGCCAACCTCAAGCGCTTCCGCATCGGCCAGACTGGTTCGCTGGCGTTGCAGGACGAAAAGGGCCAATGGCTGGTACCGCCCGCCAATGCCGAGCAGGCGCTGTACAGGGTCACAGCGCCCTTTGCCGAAGGCCCGTGGACGGTGGTGGCGAGCATGCCGATGGCGGAAATTCGCGAGGTGACCTGGAGCGTCGGCCTGCGCCTGGCCATTGGCAGCTTGCTGGCCATGCTGCTGGCTGTGGCGGCCACGCTGTGGTTACTGCGGCGTAAGTTACGCCCGCTGGACGACCTGGTGCGTCAGGCCGAAGCGCTTGGAGCTGGCGACCTGAACGCGCGGCTGAGCGTGACCAGCCATGACGAAATCGGCCAGCTGGCCCGTAGCTTCAACCAGATGGGTGAGGCGTTGTCGACCATGGTCGAGCATATCCGCAGCGCTTCCGAGCAAGTGAGCACCCGCGCCCGTTCGCTGTCCGGCTTGTCTGCTGGTGCTTGCGAGGGCATGGACCAGCAGTCCGGCGAAATCACCAGCATGGCCGGCGCGGTGGAGGAGTTCAGCGCCACTTCGATGAACATCGCCGACAACATGGCGGGCACCGAGCGTATGGCGCGCGATAACGCCCAGCAGACCCGCATCGGCCGCAGCGCCATGGATGAGGCATCGCGCTCGCTGAAGCAGATTGCCGAGGCCCTTGGTGGTACCGCCACGGTGATGGATAGCCTGGGGGCCCGTTCGCAAGAAATCGGCGGCATCATCAGCGTGATCACCGCAATTGCCGAGCAGACCAACTTGTTGGCGTTGAATGCGGCCATCGAGGCGGCCCGCGCCGGTGAGCAGGGGCGTGGCTTTGCGGTGGTGGCTGATGAGGTGCGTGGGTTGGCAGCACGAACCCGCCAGGCCACCGATGAGATCTCTGGGATGATCACCAGCATCCAGCAGCAGACCGGGCATGCCATCACCACGCTGGAGCAGGGTAACCAGCTGATGCAGGAAGGTCTGGAGCGTAACGACAAGGTGGCAGAGGCGCTGGCGCGTATCGACGAGCAAAGCCGCGTGGCGGGCGAGCAGTTTGCCGTGATCAGTACGGCGACCCAGGAGCAGAGCAGCACGGCGACCGTACTCAGCCGCAACTTGCAGAGCATTGCCCAGGCCAACGGCGAGCAACGTGAGGTGGCCAATGAGCTGGCGTTTACCGCACGGGAACTGGAAGGGTTGGCGGCGCAGTTGCGCCAGGAAGTGGACCGCTTCCGCTGAAACAGCCGCCTGCATGGTACCTGTAGGGGCAACGTTCGTGCTCAAGCGCTAAGGCTTGAGAAACCTTGGTGGAGGCGGGCACGCCCGCTCCCACAGGCGCCCCCGGCCCCTCTACAGGCTTACATCGAACCCAGGTTCAATGCTTGCGCGCAGGCCTGCAGCGAGCGCCGCTCGCTCTGTGCATACAGCGCCAGCTCATCCTGCACCTGCAGCCCCAACGCCGCTTCAAATGCATCGCGGTTGGCATTGCTGCCGTACTCGGCCTGCGCATCGTCACCCAGGTTGGACTGGAAGATCCCCGCCGCACTCACCGGCAAAAAGTCCTCGTACACCAGTGCCTCGAAGTGCACATGGCCCGCCTCGATCAAGCCCTCCAGGGTAGTCGGGCGGCCAGCCAGGTCCCGCGCAGCCAGGCCTTTCTCGGTGGCGAAGTAGCGGAAGTAGGCCAGGCCCTGCTCGCGCATCTGCGCCAGGTCATCCGGGAACTCGGCAAAACTTTCCTTCAGCAATGCCATGTAGCGCTCGGCGTTCGCTTCGGCCGGTGCACCACCGAGGGCCGCGCGGGTCGCATCGAGCAGCTTGTCGTAAAGCTGACGGCCTTTCGGCGTGAGTGCCGCACCCCGTTGCTCGATCTCGCCAAAGCGCGCGGTGTGGCTACCTTCGCTGCCCTGTTGGTCGCTGAAGGCGACCTTTTCCTGCAGGGCCTTGAAGCTGGTTTGGCGCAGCAGGATCGGGTGGCGGCGGGTGGGCGGGCCTTCGACCACAGCCTTTGGCGGGATGCCTTTGGCCGGCATGCCGACCTGAATCGCATCGATGTCCAGCGTGCGGGGGGTCAGGTGGTTGATGTGCGGGCCCTTGAAGGCCACCACGTCGGCAATCAGGCGGTGCTGGTCGTGCAACTGCTGGTACTGCTCGGCCGTGACGGTGGCGTCATGGTGCCAGCGGAATGTGTGCAGCGCTTCCTGCACGAACGCTTCGGCGTCTGCGGCGTTCAGGCCGCCGTCACGCTCGCACTGGGCGATCAGTTCAAGGGCGCGGGCGGTGAAGATCTGGCGCTTCGCCAGGATGCCCTGTGCCAGCTCACGCAGCTGCGGGTTGTCGATCAGCTCCAGGCGCAGCAGCGAGGTGAACACGCGGAACGGGCTGACGTGCAGTGACTGCTCGTGCACGGCGCGGAAGGCAGTGGAATGCACAGGCACGCCGGCAGAGCTGAGGTCGTAGTAGCCGACCGGCTGCATGCCCATTACCGCGAACAGGCGGGCGATGGTTGCCAGTTCCTCGGCGGTGCCAACGCGGATGGCGCCATGGCGCTCGTGGTCCAGGCGCTCGATTTCGCCAGTCCAGCGCAGGGACTGGGCGACCTCGGGCTGTTGGGCCATGACCTGCTGGTTGATTTCGCTCACCAGCTCCAGCAGCGTGCCGTACAGCGGCACTTCCTGTTTGTACATGAGCGACATGGCGGCAGAGAACTGCGCGCGAATGCTGTCGGGGCTGACGAAATCATGGGCGGGCATCGCTAGCTTCCTGGTTAGGTTTGGACGCTTACATGAAAGCTGGGAATGCACTTGGCTCACAAGCGAAAAAAAGTGAGCGTGTCATTCCTTTTTTGATCGACCTCAGAACCCTTCGGGGCTAGATCCTTCAAGCCTGGAGCTGTTCGTGAATCCACTCCACCAGCGCCCGCACCTTGGGTACCTCCGCCGCATGCTCAGCATACGCCAGGTAATGCGCCCCGGTGCTGCGCATCGCATGGTTCCACGGCACCACCAGGCTACCGTCCGCCAATTCCTTCGCGGCCAGATAACGCGGCACCAATGCCACCCCGCACCCCGCCTGCGCCGCACTCAACGCCATATAGAACGTATCGAAGCGCGGGCCGTGGTAGGCGCTGACGCTCTGCAGGTCCTGCTCCAGGAACCATTCATGCCAGGCCTCCGGCCGCGATGTACTTTGCAGCAGTACCAGCTCGGCCAGCTCCTCGGCACCCCCAAGCTCACGCCCGGCCAGCAGCTCCGGCGCGCACACCGGCACCACTTCTTCGCGGAACAGTTCCACGCAGGTAGCCCCCGGCCAGGTGCCCTGGCCATAGAAGAACACCACGTCAGCCGAGCCCTGCAGCAGGGCGAACGGTTCCATCTCGTTGCGGATATCCAGGTGGATATTGCTGTGCCGTTTGCCGAACCCCTTGAGGTGCGGGATCAACCAGCGCACGCCAAAACTCGGCTGAGTGGCTACCTTCAATATCTCGGTCTGCTCGCCGTAGGTGAGTACGTAGCGGCTGGACATGTCCACCTGGGTGAGGATTTTGTTGACCTCGGCCAGGTACAGGCTGCCGGCTGGGGTTAGCTGCAAGCGCCGGCGGATGCGCAGGAACAGGTGATGGCGCAGCATGTCTTCCAGCTGCGCCACTTGCTTGCTGACGGCGCTCTGGGTGAGGTGCAGTTCTTCGGCGGCACGGGTAAAGCTCAAATGGCGGGCTGCAGCTTCAAAGCACTGCAGGGCGGTCATGGAGGGCACCAGGCGTTTGGACATAGTGGTCTCTGCGGCTCAAATCATTACCTGGCGGAATGATATGCGGAATAAAGGTCGTTTGTTGTACTCATGTGATCGGATTAATACTGATCCACATCATTTTTCCACCCCATCACCGATGTAGGAGATGCACAAATGGTTGCTGGATTGCTCGAGCGCCTTGGCGTTGCCGCCGAGGCTTACACCCAGGGCGACTACCCTGTTCACACGCCGATCGACGGCAGCCAGATCGCCTCGGTGAAACTGCTCGGCAAAGCCGAGACCATCGCCCGCATCGATCAGGCCCAGAGCGCCTTCGAAGCCTGGCGCACTGTGCCAGCCCCACGCCGTGGCGAGCTGGTGCGCCTGTTTGGCGAAGTGCTGCGTGAGCACAAGGCCGACCTCGGCGAGCTGGTCTCGATCGAAGCCGGCAAGATCACCCAGGAAGGTCTGGGTGAAGTCCAGGAAATGATCGATATCTGCGACTTCGCCGTCGGCCTGTCGCGCCAGCTCTACGGCCTGACCATCGCTTCCGAGCGCCCGGGCCACCACATGCGTGAAACCTGGCACCCGCTGGGCGTGGTCGGTGTTATCAGCGCCTTCAACTTCCCGGTTGCCGTGTGGGCCTGGAACACAGCCCTGGCCCTGGTGGCCGGCAACTCGGTGGTATGGAAGCCGTCCGAGAAGACTCCGCTGACCGCCCTGGCCTGCCAGGCGCTGTTCGAAAAAGCCCTGAAAGCCTTCGGCGACGCTCCGGCTGGCCTGGCGCAACTGGTCATCGGCGGCCGTGAAGCCGGCGAAGCCATGGTCGACGACCCGCGCGTACCGCTGGTCAGCGCCACCGGCAGCACCCGCATGGGTCGCGAAGTCGGCCCGCGTGTGGCTGCCCGCTTCGGCCGCAGCATCCTCGAACTGGGCGGCAACAACGCCATGATTCTGGCCCCGAGCGCCGACCTCGACCTGGCCGTGCGCGGCATTCTGTTCTCTGCGGTAGGTACCGCCGGCCAGCGCTGCACCACCCTGCGCCGTCTGATCGTGCACCGTTCGATCAAGGACGAAGTGGTTGCCCGCGTCAAAGCCGCCTACGGCAAAGTACGCATCGGCGACCCACGCAAGGACAACCTGGTTGGCCCGCTGATCGACAAGCTGTCGTTCGACGCCATGCAGGGCGCGCTGGCCAAGGCCCGCGACGAAGGTGGCCAGGTGTTTGGTGGCGAGCGTCAGCTGGCCGATCAGTACCCGAACGCCTACTACGTATCGCCAGCCATTGCCGAAATGCCGGCGCAAAGCGACGTGGTACGCCACGAAACCTTCGCCCCGATCCTCTACGTACTGGCCTATGACGACTTCGAAGAGGCCCTGCGCCTGAACAACGAAGTGCCACAAGGCCTGTCGTCGTGCATCTTCACCACCGACATTCGTGAAGCCGAGCGCTTCCAGAGTGCTTCGGGGAGCGATTGCGGTATCGCCAACGTCAACATCGGCACCAGCGGCGCTGAGATCGGCGGTGCATTCGGTGGCGAGAAGGAAACCGGCGGTGGTCGTGAGTCGGGCTCGGATGCCTGGAAAGGCTACATGCGTCGCCAGACCAACACTGTGAACTACTCGCGTGAACTGCCGTTGGCGCAGGGTATCGTGTTCGACTGATGTATTGATGTTGCATGGCCGGGGGCCTGGCCCCCGGTTCGCGGGGCAAGCCCGCTCCCACAGGATCTCCGCTGGCCTTCAGGCCTGTGTGGTCCCTGTGGGAGCGGGCTTGTCCGGCGAATGGGCGGCAGCGCCGCTCCAACCGCTACAAGAACAACACTGCTGGAGCCGGCCATGTCCGAACTGCGTCAACAATGCTTGTGGGAACACGTCAGCAAACCGACCGTCGCCGCCCAGGCCCTGGCCGGTGAGCACAAGGCCGATGTCTGTGTGATCGGCGGCGGTATTACCGGCCTGTCGGCGGCCATCCACCTGCTCGAACAGGGCAAGTCAGTGATCCTGCTGGAGGCCTGGAAGATCGGCCACGGTGGCTCCGGGCGCAACGTCGGCCTGGTCAACGCCGGTACCTGGATCCGCCCCGACGACGTCGAGGCCACCCTTGGCCAGAAGCAGGGCAGCCGCCTGAACAAGGTGCTTGGCGAAGCCCCGGCTGAAGTGTTCGCCATGATCGAGCGGCTCGGCATCGACTGCCAGGCCCAGCACAAAGGCACGCTGCACATGGCGCACAACGCCACCGGCATCGCCGACCTCGAGGCCCGCCACGAACAATGGCGTCGCCGCGGTGCCGACGTGGAGCTGCTGACCGGCGCCCAATGCCAGGAATACTGCGGTACCAACAAGATTTCCGCCGCGCTGCTCGACCGCCGCGCCGGCACCATCAACCCGATGGGCTACACCCAGGGCCTGGCAGCTGCCGTGGCACGCCTGGGTGGCAAGCTGTTCCAGCAGTCCTCGGTCGAAGGCCTGGAGCGTGATGGCGACGCCTGGCGGGTGAAGACGGCACGTGGCTCGGTGCGCGCCGACAAGGTGGTGATTTCCACTGGTGCTTACACCGAAGGCGACTGGAGCAACCTGCAGAAGCAGTTCTTCCGCGGCTATTACTACCAGGTGGCGTCCAAACCGCTGCAGGGTGCGGCGGCCGACAAGGTGCTGCCACACGGGCAAGGTTCTTGGGACACCCGCACCGTGCTCAGCAGCATCCGCCGTGACGACCAGGGCCGCCTGCTGCTCGGCAGCCTGGGCCGAGTCGACAACAAACCGTCCTGGTTCGTGCGCAGCTGGGCTGACCGCATCCAGAGTCATTACTACCCGGAGCTGGGCAAGGTCGAGTGGGAAATGCACTGGACCGGCTGCATCGACTTCACCCCCGACCACCTGATGCGCCTGTTCGAGCCGGCGCCTGGGCTGGTGGCAGTGACCGGGTACAATGGGCGCGGCAATACCACCGGCACCGTGATTGGCCGGGCGTTTGCCGAGTTCCTGCTGAAGGGTGAGGCGGACAGCCTGCCGATTCCGTTTTCGCCGATGAGCGGCGTGAGCGCGCCTTCTCTACGGACGGCGTTCTATGAGTCCGGGTTCTCGCTGTACCACGCGGGGCAGTGCCTGAGGGTTGTGTTGTAAGTACTGGCCTCTTCGCGGGCACGCCCGCTCCCACAAGAACCCCATAGGTTTCAGCATCTGCGCGATCCCTGTGGGAGCGGGCATGCCCGCGAAGAGGCCGGCGCAGACTTACTTGTGCAGCCAGCTGAGGAAGCCGCCTTTCTTGATCAAGGTCGGCTTTTGCAGCAACAACGACTCCCGGCTCTGCCGCCGGAACCGCTGCAATTTGCTCAGCGCCGTCTGCACGTCGCCACGCTGCTGCAAACAGGTCTTCACCTGTTCCTTGTCGATCCGGTACAGCACGCAACTGGTCAGCGTACGGAACTCGGCAAACGAATTGTCTTCGTCGATGATCCCCTCGACCCCCAATACCTCCCCCGGTCCCATGCGCCCGGCTTCCAGCAGCTTCTCGCCATCGCGCACCGATGCCGACACCACACCGCTGCCAATCACCAACAAATGATCGGAATGCTCGCCCACGCCGAGGATCACCTGGTCCGCCAGGTACTCCACTGCGGTCATGCGCTGGCTCAACGCATCCCGTTCCTCATCGCTCAGCGAGCGGAACACCCGCACTTCGTCCAGGACCTCGCGCTGGCGGCTGCGCGCAGGCAGGGTCAAGTCGACGTTCCACATCACCCCGCTGGCCTCCAGGTGGCGGTGCGCCAGGTCGAACAGCTGGTTGCGCGTTTCGGTCTTGCGTGCAGCCTCGGCAATGAAGCCACTGGCTTCGTATTCCACAGACTCCAACGTGGACGTTTTCACCGATACCTTGGCCGCAGGTGAGGCGAGCAGGGCAGTTGTGCCCTGCAAGGCCTTTTCCAGCGCATCGAATACCTTCCTCGGGCGCACCTTGGCCGGTACCACGACGCTGATGGCCACGCCGTGGCGGTCGGCCGGTCGGCTGTGGTTGAGCAGCTTGGCCTTGGCCGCTACCGAGTTGGGAATGACCGCCAGGCTGCCGGTGCCGGTAATCATGCGCGTCGCCCGCCAGTCGATATCCACCACCTTGCCTTCAGTCCCGTCGATCGAGATCGAATCGCCAATCTGATAGGGCCGCGTGGTATTCAGCACGATGCCGCTGAACACATCTGCCAGGGTGCTTTGCAGGGCCAGGCCGATAACGATGGCCATCACCCCGGACGTGGCCAACAGGCCCTTCACCGGCAGTTGCAACACATAGCCTGCGGCCGCGACCACGGCGGCGAGGAAGATCAACGCGCCTAGCACATCCTGCAGCAAGCGCCCGCCATGGCTGCCACGGGCTACCAGCAGCAGGCCGAATACCACGGTTACCGTGCGCGCGCCGAACAGCCACCAGCCAATCGTCAGCACCGTGGCCATCAAATTGCGGGGAACATCGTCGGGCCAAGGAGGCGGTTGCAGCGGGCTCATGCCGGCGGCCACCAGCACCGAGCTGAACAGCAGGAAGATCACCAGGCGCGCGCTGATGCGCCAGGCATGGCGCTGGATGGGGATGACTTGCCAGAGCACAAGGTCGAGCAGGATGAGGGTAGTGCCGAGCAACAACGGGGACGACTGGATGAACGCCAGCATGGTGGTCTCGGGGGTGAGGGGAGGGCTGTGGGTAGTAATAGAGCAGGTTTGCCGGGCAGGCAATGCAAGCCTGTGCTGGCCCCTTCGCGGGCGTGCCCGCTCCCACAGGTAAAGCGCTGGTTTTGAATCTTGTGCGATCTCTGTGGGAGCGGTCGAGCCCGCGAAAAGGCCAGCAAAACCAACGCCAATCTATCGTTCCTAAAACAGAACGCTAAAGCCAAAAACCGCTATCTACCGCTCCAAAGGTGATGGTTTTAATCTTCTCCCATCAACGCGAAACACCCAACTTACTGAACATCAAAACCCTTAGGAGCTACCCCCATGAACAACTTCAAATACAACCGCCTGAACAAAGACGACGCCGCCGTACTGCTGGTTGACCACCAGGCGGGCCTGCTGTCCCTGGTCCGCGACATCGAGCCGGACGCCTTCAAGAACAACGTGTTGGCCCTGGCCGACCTGGCCAAGTTCTTCAACCTGCCGACCATTCTTACCACCAGCTTTGAACAAGGCCCCAACGGCCCGCTGGTACCCGAGCTGAAAGCACTGTTCCCGGACGCCCCGTACATCGCCCGCCCAGGCCAGATCAACGCTTGGGACAACGAAGACTTCGTCAAGGCAGTGAAGGCCACCGGCAAGAAGCAGCTGATCATTGCCGGCGTGGTAACCGAAGTGTGCGTAGCCTTCCCGGCGCTGGCCGCCCTGGAAGAAGAGTTCGACGTGTTCGTGGTGACCGATGCCTCCGGCACCTTCAATGCCATGACCCGCGACGCCGCCCATGACCGCATGAGCCGTGCCGGTGCGCAACTGATGACCTGGTTCGGCGTGGCCTGCGAGCTGCACCGCGACTGGCGCAACGACATCGAAGGCCTGGCCGCGCTGTGCTCCAACCACATCCCGGACTACCGCAACCTGATGACCAGCTACAACGCCTTCAACGCCAACAAATAAGCGCAAACGCCGCGGGCACCGCCAATCGGTGCCCGCCCAGGGCAGCACACCTATCCAATCCAGCGCCCGTCCGCCGTTGCACAGTGGATGCGGGCAAGCTCATCCCAAGGAACGCCGATGAACACCGCACTCCATGACAACCGCGAAGTGGTGACCGTATGCCTGCAACACAAGGTGCTTGATAGCTCGCCGGGCACCCCGGCAGCGCAACCGCCGCGCTGGAAGCAGGCGCTGCTGACCTACCTGGTGATCTGCCCGATGACCATGGTCGTCCCGCAACTGCTGGCGCCGCTGTTCGCACGCTTCCCGCAGCTGGGCGGCGTGATCACCGGCAACCTGATCGTCAACCTGTTCGTCATCCTGCCCGTGGTGTTCTACATCATGCCTTGGGTAACCCGCCGCTGCGCCAACTGGCTGCGCGGCTGAGCCGACGCCTATACCTCGAAACGTTCAAGGAGATACCGTTATGAGCACGTTCGTTACCCGCGATGGCACGTCGATCTATTTCAAGGACTGGGGCAGTGGCAAGCCTGTGCTGTTCAGCCACGGCTGGCCGCTGGACGCCGACATGTGGGATTCGCAGATGGAATTCCTGGCCAGCCGCGGTTACCGCACCATCGCCTTCGACCGCCGGGGTTTCGGCCGTTCCAGCCAGCCATGGAACGGCTACGATTACGACACCTTTGCCGATGACATCGCCCAGCTGATCGAGCACCTCGACCTGCGCGAAGTCACCCTGGTGGGCTTCTCGATGGGGGGCGGTGACGTCAGTCGCTATATCGCCCGCCACGGCAGCGAGCGGGTGGCCGGGCTGGTGCTGCTGGGCGCGGTAACCCCAGTGTTCGGCAAACGTGACGACAACCCTGAAGGTGTCGACCTGTCGGTGTTCGAAGGTATCCGCGCCGGCCTGCGTGCCGACCGAGCGCAATTCATCGCCGATTTTGCCGCGCCTTTCTATGGCATCAACCATGGCCAGCAGGTGTCCCAGGGCGTGCAGACGCAGACGCTGAACATCGCGCTGATGGCGTCCATCAAGGGCACCCTGGATTGCGTGACGGCGTTCTCCGAAACCGACTTCCGCCCGGACATGGCCAAGGTCGATGTGCCGACCCTGGTGATTCATGGCGATGACGACCAGATCGTGCCATTCGAGACCACCGGCAAGCAGGCCGCAGAGCTGATTCGCGGGGCGGAGTTGAAGGTGTATGCCGGGGCGCCGCACGGTTTTGCAGTGACCCATGCGCAGCAGCTGAATGAGGACTTGCTGGCGTTCCTTCAGCGGTAATTGTGGGAAACATTCGCGGGTGAACCCGCTCCTACAGACATTCGCAGTCCCTTGTAGGAGCGGGTTTACCCACGAAGAGGCCGGCCCAGACAGCAAAAAGCTTGACCAGGGCTAACCTTCTTCAACCCACCGCACATCCATCCAAGCCCAAGCCTTGCATCAACCGGCATGCTTCGCAGTCCCCCTGCCGGCCCTCGTCGGAGAAGCCTATGTCCCAGGACCGCAACGACAAGACTCGTCGCCAGTTCCTCGCCACCAGCACCGTGCTCGGTGCCGCCGGCGCGCTCTGGTCCGCATTGCCCTTCACCGGCCAAGCCGGTTCCGCTCACGCATCCAGCCAAGGAGGTTCCATGACCGCCGACCTGATTCTGTTCAACGGCAAGCTGCACACCGTTGACCGCGAAAAGCCCACCGCGACCGCCGTCGCCATCAAGGACGGCCGCTTCGTCGCCGTGGGCAACGACGCCGAGGCCATGGCCCACAAGGGCGCCGCCACGCAAATCATCGACCTCAAGCAACGCACGGTGATTCCGGGCCTGAATGACTCGCACCTGCACCTGATCCGCGGTGGCCTTAACTACAACCTCGAACTGCGCTGGGAAGGCGTGCCGTCGGTGGCTGATGCCCTGCGCATGCTCAAGGACCAGGCCGCGCGTACGCCAACCCCGCAGTGGGTGCGGGTAGTCGGTGGCTGGAACGAATTCCAGTTCGCCGAAAAACGCATGCCCACCCTGGAAGAAATCAACCAGGCTGCGCCCGATACCCCGGTATTCCTGCTGCACCTGTACGACCGCGCGCTGCTCAACCGCGCTGCGCTCAAGGCCGTCGGCTACGACAAGAGCACCCCGAACCCGCCAGGTGGCGAAATCCAGCGTGACAAGTTCGGCAACCCGACCGGCATGCTGATCGCCCGCCCCAACGCAATGATCCTCTACGCCACCCTGGCCAAGGGGCCGAAGCTGCCGCTGGAGTACCAGGTCAACTCCACCCGCCAGTTCATGCGCGAACTCAACCGCCTGGGCCTGACCAGCGCCATCGATGCCGGCGGTGGCTACCAGAATTTCCCCGATGACTACTCGGTGATTCAGGCGTTGGCCGACAACAACCAGCTGACCGTGCGCATCGCCTACAACCTGTTCACCCAGAAGCCCAAGGAAGAGCTGGACGACTTCAAGAAGTGGACGTCCAGCGTGAAGCTGCACAGCGGCACCGACTTCTTGCGCCACAACGGCGCTGGCGAAATGCTGGTGTTCTCCGCCGCCGACTTCGAGGACTTCCTCGAACCGCGCCCGGACCTGCCGCAGACCATGGAAGAGGAGCTGGAGCCGGTGGTGCGCCACCTGGTCGAGCAACGCTGGCCATTCCGCCTGCACGCCACCTACAACGAGTCGATCACGCGCATGCTCGACGTGTTCGAAAAGGTCAACCGTGACATCCCGTTCAATGGCTTGCCGTGGTTCTTCGACCACGCCGAAACCATCACCCCCCAGAACATCGAGCGCGTGCGGGCGCTGGGTGGCGGTATTGCCATTCAGGATCGCATGGCCTTCCAAGGTGAGTACTTCGTCGATCGTTACGGCGCCAAGGCTGCCGAACAGACCCCGCCGATCAAGCGCATGCTCGACATGGGCGTGCCGGTCGGTGCCGGTACCGATGCCACCCGGGTGTCCAGCTACAACCCGTGGACTTCGCTGTACTGGCTGGTCAGCGGCAAGACCGTTGGTGGCATGGAGCTGTACCCGGAAGGCCTCAGCCGCGACACTGCTTTGCAGCTGTTTACCCAAGGCAGTGCCTGGTTCTCCAGCGAGCAAGGCAAGAAGGGCCAGATCAAGGTCGGCCAGCTGGCTGACCTGGCGGCGCTGTCGCTGGACTTCTTCAGCGTCGAGGAAGAGGCGATAAAGGGCATCGAGTCGGTGCTGACCATCGTCGACGGCAAAGTGGTGTATGCAGCGGGTGAATTCGATCGCCTCGGCCCACCACAGGTGCCGGTCTTGCCCGAGTGGTCTCCGGTGGCCAAGGTGCCGGGCCACTGGCGTGTGGGTACGCCGTCGCTGGCGGCGGCCGTGCACCAGTGCTCGGGACCGTGCGGGGTGCACGCACACAGCCATGACAAGGCGCGTAAATCGAGTGTTCCGGTCAATGACTTCCAGGGCTTCTGGGGGGCGCTGGGCTGTTCGTGCTTCGCCTTCTAAGCTGAGCTGATGTAAAGAGGGGGCCAAGATCTGGCCCCTTTTTTGTGTCTCAAGTGCCGGCCCTTTCGCGGGCAAAGGACAGCATCAAGGGTGACAGGCGCCTGAAGGGGAGGTGCTCATGTCAGAAGCTGCCTTTGAGTGGGTATTCGATGATCAGGTAGATGCGGTCGATGTCATCGCCGGCCTGGGCCTGGTTGGCACGGTGGCTGACGTGGGAGAACGACAGGCTCAGGTCCTTGGCGGCGCCCGACTGCACCACGTACTTCAGGTCGATGTCGCGTTCCCAGTGCTTGCCGCCGTCGCCGTACTGGTTCACGTACGCGCCGCCCGCCGATGCGTGGCTGCCGTCGATGCCACGGCCACTGACGTAGCGGCCCATCAGGCTCAGGCCAGGCATGCCGAAAGTGGCGAAGTTGAGGTCGTAGCGCAGTTGCCACGAGCGCTCGCCGGGCCCGTTGAAGTCGGCGTACTTGATCGAGTTGGCCAAGTAGATGGAATCGCCACCGACGAAGTCGAACGGGGTGTCGCCCTCGACCTTCTGGTAGGCCAGGCTCAGCGCCTGGGCGCCGAAACTGTATTTGGCCAGAAGGCTGTAGGCGAGGGTGTCGATTGCGCCCGCGCTGGCGTTGCCGGTGTCGCGGGTTTTGTACAGGTTGCCGTCCAGGCGCCAGTTGCCTTCAGCCAGGTTCAGGTTCAGGTAGGCCTGGCGCCAGGTGTCCTGCAACTGCCCGGCATACAGCGCGCCGCCGAACGGGCCTGCGGGCGCGAAGGTGGCGCCGGCCAGGCTGATTGCACGGTTGTGAGTGCTGGCGCCGTAGCCGCTGAAGTCGTCATGGGTAGAGCTGTTGTCCTGGTTGTTGAAGGCGGTGAAACGCCCGGCCTGGAGGCGCCAGCCGGGCAGGTCGGTGTTCTCCACGAGCCAGCCGGTGGCGTATTCGGGGTGCAGGCGTTTGTCGCCGGTATCGAATACCGGTGTTTCCACCATCATCTCGCCATAGCGCAGGCGGGTATTGCCCAGGCGAAGTTTGAGTGCGGCACCAGCGCTGGAATAGTCGGACTCGGCGCGGCCATCGCTGTCGCGTGGTAGCAGGCCGGTGCCGGCATGGCCGCGGCCGCCGTCGAGCTTGAGGCCGATAAAACCGTGGGCATCGATGCCCAGCCCAACAGCGCCCCCGATGAACCCGGAGCGTACCTCGCCGATGAAGCCTTGGGCCCATTCCTGGCGGTAGTTCTGGCCGCTGGCGGAAGGTGAGCGGAAGTCGCTGTGCAGGAAATAGTTGCGGCTGAGCAGCGACCAGCCGGGTTCATCGGCTTGGCTGAATGTGGGGCACAAGGCGAGCGTGGCGAGCAGGGCGCGGCCCGGTCCGTGAGTGGCGCGGATCATGAAGGCTCCGGGGGGGATGATCCGGGACTGTGGAGCAAGCGTAGGCCAGCGGTCTTGTAAGGGTGTGCTGGGGGGGGGTTTTACTTGTACCGGCCTTTTCGCGGGCGCGCCCGCTCCCACAGGTTCGCCACTGGCCCCGAGCCTTGTGCAACACCTGTGGGAGCGGGCATGCCCGCGAAGAGGCCGGCTCAGCCAGCCAGGCACTCATGCCATGTCGCTGATGGCGAACTCCTCAGCCAGATGATCGATCAGCGCTCGCACCGAAGGCAGCAACCCACGTCGCGATGGGAAGATCGCATGCACGATGCCGCAACGCGGGTGCCAGTCTGGAATCAGCTCAACCAGACGTCCTGCCGCCAGGTCCTCACGCACCGCCACCCGCGGCAAGTGTGCGATCCCCACTCCGGCTACCACGAAATGGCGCAAGGCAAACAGGTCATCAGTCACCATGCGTGGTGTATGCGGGATGACGATGCTGCGGCTGTTGTCCTCACCCTGGAACAGTTCCCACTGGTACTCGCGCTGGGCACTACCCCAATGCACGCTGGGTAGTGTGCCCAGCTGCTGAGGGTCAAACCCTTTGGGCAGTTGCGCCAGGTATTGAGGCTGGCCGACCAGGCACTGGGTGCTGTTGCTCAGCACCTTCATCACCATGTCAGTGTTCTCCAGCGGCGGAAAGCGCACCCGCAGAGCAATATCGAAGCCCTCGTGCAACAGGTCGACACGGCGGTTGGTACTTTCGATGAACAGCTCTACCTGCGGGTACTTGAGCATGTAGCGGGTCAGCATCGGCCCGACCCAGGAATTGAGCAGGGTGGTCGGGCAGCTGATACGCACCAGCCCGCGCGGTTCGCTGCGGTTGCGCTCGATGATCTCCGCCGCGCCTTCGGCCTCTACGCGCATGGCCAGGCAGCGGTTGTAGTAGGCCTGGCCGATCTCGGTGAGCGAGCAGTGGCGGCTGGTGCGGTGCAGCAGGCGTACGCCCAGGCGGTCCTCAAGGTCAGCGATACGCCGGCTGAGTTTTGATTTGGGCATGTCCAGCGCCCGCCCGGCCGGGGCGAAGCCACCGTGCTCCACGACCTGAGTGAAGTAGTAGAGAGAGTTGAGGTCTTCCAATGATCGGTCTCCGGTTATCTGTTGGCCTGTACCCGCGAAGGGGCCGGCAAGACCAACGCCAATCCATCGTTCATAAATCGGAACGCTAAAGCCAGATTCTGCTAACTACCGCCGCAAAGGTGATGATTTTAATCTGTGCCCATCAACGCGAAACACCCCGGATTGCTGAAAAATTCATAACCCTTAGGAGCACAGACCATGAGCAAATTCACCTACAACCGCCTGAACAAAGACGACGCTGCCGTACTGCTGGTCGACCACCAGGCTGGGCTGCTGTCGCTGGTGCGCGACATCGAACCGGACAAGTTCAAGAACAACGTGCTGGCGCTGGCTGACCTGGCCAAGTTCTTCAACCTGCCGACCATCCTCACCACCAGCTTCGAGCAAGGCCCTAACGGCCCGCTGGTGCCGGAACTGAAAGCCCTGTTCCCTGATGCCCCGTACATCGCCCGCCCAGGTCAGATCAACGCCTGGGACAACGAGGATTTCGTCAAGGCGGTGAAGGCGACTGGCAAGAAGCAACTGATCATTGCCGGTGTGGTGACTGAGGTCTGTGTAGCTTTCCCGGCCCTGTCGGCCCTGGAAGAAGAGTTCGACGTGTTCGTGGTGACTGATGCTTCCGGCACCTTCAACGAGATGACCCGCGATGCTGCGCATGACCGCATGAGCCAGGCGGGTGCCCAACTGATGACCTGGTTCGGCGTGGCCTGCGAGCTGCACCGCGACTGGCGCAACGATGTCGAAGGGCTGGCTGCACTTTGCTCCAACCACATTCCGGATTATCGCAACCTGATGACCAGCTATAACGCGCTGACTGCGGGTAAGTAACACTAAGTAACCTGATGGGTAGCCTCCCCTTGGGGCTACCGTTGACTTGATCGTAGAGTGTTGTTAGCGTTTGAACTGAGCGCGAAACCAGCTGCCATTCAGCGGTAAAAGCTGGCGTAGGAACCCCGTCGATGGCTGAATCATCAGCGTCGGGTGAGACCTCCACACCCCTGCTTGAGGGTGTGTATATGAATATCAAGCGCAAATACAGGGCCACTGGTGACAGTGGCCCTTTTCTTTTCTTGGCAGAAAATTGTACCGCTTGTAGAGCAGCAGCCCGTGGCGATGTTTGTTCAGTGCTTTTGCATCGCACTGCATGAAATTCCACAGCGTTTTGCCGTTGTCGAGGGTCACGATTACCAGCATCTGGCGCCTGGTTTCGTAGACGCCGATGAAGGCCAGCCTGAAAGTGTCATTGGTGTAAGCGACCTGCCATACCTCAAATGGTCCGATTAACGTATCCAGCGCTACCTTTACATAGCGTTCCCGGGCGTCCTGTCTCTTCTCGACGATGTGGTAGATACAGCTGCGCTGAATCCGGATGTCGCCCAGTGGGCTGCTGATGCTGACTACCTCAACGTTTTCGCTGTCCAAGCCCAGATGCCGTGCAGCAACCTCGACTGCAGCGTCATGCGAATCAGCAGGCGCTAGTTCTTCGATAGCCTGGGCGCGTAGTTCACGCGCAAGTGTTCTGAGGTCGGGTAATTGTTCGTCCAGCCAGGAGTTCTGGCCTTTCTTTTCGGCATTTTTCGCGGCTGGGCTGTTGGGGGTCAATGAAATACCTGACTGGGAACAGTCGCTGATGTGGCGGCGGCCAGGTAAGCCTATGGCGAAGGGGGCCCCCTAACAATCAGACGGAGGGTGACGCGTTGTGTAGGGTATTTCCGGCATTTGGGCAGAGCAGGCTAGTCATTGCAGCCTGCTCAGGGCTGATGTAAATCACTTCAACTTACTGGCTGTGACTCAATCCCATCCAGCAATGCCTCAACCAACCCTTCTGCCATTTCGAGTGCGTTCAGGTTGCTCCAGAACAGGCTCTTGCCTGTGTCATCCAGATGCTCCAAGGCTTTGTAGCCACAGTCGTAGGCGCCGCGCAGGTATTGGGCGACATGCACCAGGGCATCGTGGGCCGAGACGTCGGGGTTTACGGTGAACAATGGGGGATGGCCGGCATCGCAGCGGCTGAAAGAGCGTTGTGTGGTGTTGGGGAGGGGTGGATCCGGAACAATCTTTTTCATTGCAGTAAGCTCTCTAGGTTGTACTGCAACCATCCGTTTCCACGCGAAGGGTGGCAGTTGTACGCGGGGTGGAAAACCGGTGAGAGGCAACCCGGTAGGCCATACGGCCTCCCGCGCACAACTGCCATTGAAGACAGCACCTCAGACCGAGACGGGTTTCCACACCCGATCGCTGAACCGACAGCGACCCGGTTAGCCTAGAGAGCAGGCCTTCCCCGGACAATCAGACGGGCGTCGACACGGTGTGTAGGATAAATCCTTGGGATTGGCGTGAACGTAGGAAATGGTTCGCGGGGAAGTAGGACCCAGCTGAGAATTAGACGATTTTGTGATGGTTTTTGTGTGTTCGCGTAATGGCAGCGAGGTGATCGTCAGGAGGTTGCGGATGGCCTCCAGGTGCCTGGCGGTAGTTTTTGGGCGCCCATGAGATCGAGCGCAGCTCGCGATGCGCCGCGCGGGCGGCGCCCGATCTCACACGCACTACAACCCTCAAGACATGCGCCACAAGCCCTCAATCCGCATCCGAATCAAACAACCTTTCCAGCTCCACCCGCGCCTCCTTGGCCGTCTGCATCACCTTGGCCCGGTCATCACGCACTTGCCCCTGGGCCTCCAGCACCTCTTCGTCATGCTGGGTAAACCGCGCAATGCGGTCCGCCGCCTGCTCATCGCTCAAGCCCAACCCCACCAGCGCCCGGCGGGTCATTTCCAGGCTGGAGTAGAACGTTTCGCGAATCGGCTCGGCACCCACATCCACCAACTTGTGCACATGCTGGCGGTTACGCGCCCGGGCCAGCACCTTCAGGTGTGGGTACAGGCGCTTCACCCGTTCGGCGGTATGAATGGCGGCTTCTGGGTCATCAATGGTGATGATGAAATACTCCGCTTCACCCACCTTGGCGGCGTGCAGCACCTCCGGGCGCAGCGGGTCGCCGTAGAACACTGGCACCTGTTCGAACATGCGGGTCATCTCGATCGTGTCCACCGAGGTTTCCAGGGCAATGAACGGGATCTTCTGAGCCCGCAGGATGCGCGCGACGATCTGGCCCATGCGGCCCATGCCGACGATCACCACCCGTGGCGTATCCGTGCGGATCTGCTTGTACTGCTCGGGTACCTCACGCGCCGGCTGTGGGCGCTTGAGGGCGCGGGCGCAACCAATCATCAGCAGCGGGGTAATGGCCATCGACAGGGTGATGGTCATCAGCAGCAGGTCGTAGGTCTGGGTGTCGAACAGGCCCTGGTCCTTGCCCAGCTTGAACACCACGAAAGCGAACTCGCCACCGGCCGCCAGCACCATGCCCAGGCGCAGCGCGCTGGCGCCGCTCAGGCCTCCCGCCAGGCGGCCGACGCCCACCAGCAGTACCAGCTTCACCGCCACCAGCAGCAGGGTCAGGCCCAGCACCACCAGTGGCATTTCCAGCAGCAGGCGCAGGTTGGCGCCCATGCCGACACTGATGAAGAACAACCCGAGCAGCAGGCCCTTGAATGGCTCGATCTGTGACTCCAGCTCGTGGCGGTATTCCGAGTCGGCCAGCAGCAGGCCGGCGAGGAAGGCACCCAGAGCCATGGAGATGCCAGCTTCCTCCATCAGCCAGGCGGTGCCGATCACTACCAGCAGCGCGGTGGCGGTAGACACTTCCGGCAGGCCGGTGCGGGCAACGGTGCGGAACACCGGGCGCAGCAGGTAGCGGCCGCCGATGATTACCACGGCGATGCTGGCGAATACCTTCAAGCCGTGTTGCAGGCTGTCGCCGTGGCTGGTCTCCGGGCCGCTGGCGGCCAGCAGTGGTACCAGGGCGATCAGCGGAATGGCGGCAATGTCCTGGAACAGCAGGATGGCGAACGCCAGGCGGCCGTGCGGTGCATTGAGCTGCTTGCTCTCAGCCAGGCTCTGCAGGCCGAGGGCGGTGGATGACAGGGCCAGGCCCAGGCCGAGCACGATGGCTGCTGGGAGCGTCTGGCTGAAGCCGAACAGGGCAATGGCACCGATCAGCGCGCCGGTCAGCAGCACCTGGGCGGTGCCAACGCCGAACACCGACTTGCGCATCAGCCACAGGCGCTTGGGCGACAACTCCAGGCCAATGATGAACAGCAGCAGGACCACGCCCAGCTCGGAAATGTGCGCCACGCTTTCGGTATCGCGGATCAGGCCGAGTGCTTGCGGGCCGATGACCACGCCGGCCAGCAGGTAACCGAGCACCGCGCCCAGTTGCAGGCGCTTTGCCAGGGGGACGGCGAGGACTGCGGCGAGCAGAAAGATCACCGCGGTTTGCAGAAGGCTGCCTTCGTGTGGCATTGGCTCGTACTCCATGAGCTGCCGGGGCAGCGTTCGAACAGTTTGACGGACAATTCTGAGGGGCGGGGTGGCGCCAGACAATCGTCTGACGGGAAGAAACATTGTCCTGGTCAGGGTGACAATCGGTGCCGTCCATTACCTGGGCACGCTCGCGAAAAAGCAGCGCTAATCCGACTGTTCACCGCCACCAAACTGCGCCCGATACTGCGCTGGCGTCATGCCAATCCGCTCGCAGAATACCTTGCGCATGTGCCGGTCACTGCCGAACCCACACTGCGCCGCCACCACCTTCATCGGCAAGTCACCGCATTCGAGCAGCTTGCGCGCGCGATCGATGCGCGCATTCTGCAGGTACTGCAGCGGTGTAATGCCCACCTCACGCTGAAACGTCCTGGCAAAGTTGCGCCCGCTCATGGCCACCAGGTCGGCCATCTTCTGCACGGTGAACACCTGCTCGATATGGTCGACGATGTATGCCTGCACCCGGGCAATCGGTGAATCATCGCGTGGTATCGCCGCCAGCAGGGGCCCATAGGGTGTCTGCCCACCCTGGCGATGGCGGGCGACCAGCAGCACCTTGGCCACTTCCAGGGCCAGCGCCTTGCCGTGGTCTTCAGCGACCACCGCCAATGCCAGGTCGATGCCTGCGGTGATTCCGCCCGAGGTGATCAGGCAGCGGTCGATGACATAGATCTGCTCGGTTTCTACCTTGGCCTCGGGAAACGCCTGCGCCAGGCGCTCGACGTAGTTCCAGTGAGTGGTGCAGCGATAGCCATCCAGCAGCCCCGCCCTGCCCAGCAGGAATACCCCGGTGCAGATGGCACCAAAGCGTCTGGCACTGCGCACCGCCTGCGGCAGCCACCGCTCCAGCCCAGGCAGGGCGACGTCATAGGCGCCTGGGCCGCCCGGTACCAGCAACAGATCCACGCCTGCGGGCAGTGCCTCCAGGCGCAGGTCGGCCAGGACGTTCAGGCCGCACGAACCGCGGATCGCCTGATGGCCCTCGGCTACGGTGAGCAATCGGTACTGCTTGTCTTCAGGCAAGAACCGGTTGGCAATGGCAAAGGCGTCCATTGGCCCGGTCACGTCCAGCAACAGCACATCGTTGAACAGCACCATGGCCACGGTTCGATGAGCGCGATTTTCCTGCATACCTCATAACCCCAAGTGTCCTGAGCACGCATCTTAGGGCAGCGCTGCACGATTAAGAACATTTCAGCTTTGGCTCAGGACTTTGTCATGAGCCGGGGGCGAGACTTTTCTCACTGAACAGGAGAGTCGTCATGCCCCCTGGGACACCCCAACCACCGCTGCAAGCCCCTGGTGCGTTGACGCCAGCGCGCTTGCGCCAGGCCAAGGAGCTGATGCTGCGCAGCTCGCTGTCGATCATCGAGATCGCTGGCGTGTGCAACCTCACCCGCAGCCATTTTTCCCGCGCCTTCAAGGTCAATACCGGCCTATCGCCCCAGGCGTGGCGCCTGCTGGCACGTATGGAAAAGGCCAAGCGCCTGCTCGCGACCGAGGCGCCGATCACCCACGTCAGCCTGGAGTGCGGCTTTTGCGACCAGGCCCATTTCACCCGCGCCTTCAGCCGCCTGGTCGGCCAACCGCCGAACGCTTGGCGCCAGGCGCACGCCATTCCTTAAGCCGAAGCTATCCTCTGGTATACCCCCTTGCGGGCAGTGCCGGCCGCTTTCCCAACCCAAGGAGTCACCCCGATGAGCCAACCCGATTACAAGCGCCTGAACAAAGACGACGCCGTGGTCCTGCTGGTGGATCACCAGACCGGCCTGATCTCGCTGGTGCAGGACTTCTCACCCAACGAATTCAAGAACAACGTGTTGGCCCTGGGCGACCTTGCCAAGTTCTTCGGCCTGCCAACCATCCTCACCACCAGCTTCGAGCAGGGCCCGAACGGCCCGCTGGTACCCGAGCTGAAAGAGATGTTCCCAGACGCCCCCTACATCGCCCGCCCTGGCCAGATCAACGCGTGGGATAACGAAGACTTCGTCAAGGCGATCAAGGCCACTGGCCGCAAGCAACTGATCATCGCCGGGGTGGTCACCGACGTGTGCGTGGCGTTCCCGACCCTGTCGGCATTGGCGGAGGGTTTTGAAGTATTCGTGGTCACCGATGCCTCGGGCACCTTCAACGAAACCGTGCAGCAGGCGGCGTGGGTGCGCATGACCCAGGCGGGTGCGCAGATGATGAACTGGTTCTCGGTGGCGTGTGAGCTGCACCGCGACTGGCGCAACGACATCGAGGGGCTGGGCAACCTGCTGTCGCAGCGTATCCCCAACTACCGCAACCTGATGAACAGCTACACGGCGTTGACCTCACGGTGATTCAACCCTGTGCCGGCCGCTTTGCGGTCTTATCCGCGAACAGGCCGGCCCAGGCTACGAATGACTCACCGGCAGACTGAAACGAATCCGGCATCCACCCAGCTCCGACACCAGCGCCTGCAGCTCTCCACCATGGGCCTGCACCACCGAACTGCAAATCGCCAGCCCCATGCCCATGCCACTGCTCTTGGTGGTGTAGAACGCCCCGAACACCCGTTCCCGTTCCTCGGGCGCGATCCCCGGCCCGTTGTCGTCCACGCAGATTTCCACCCGCTCTCCAGCCTGTGCCGAGGCAATCCGCAGCACGCCATCGCTGCGATACCCTGCCAACGCCTCCAGGCCATTGGTAATCAAGTTGAACACCAGCTGCTGCAACTGCACCGGGTCGGCCATCACGCTGACCCCTGCCTGTAGCTGCGTCTGCACGTCCACTGCACCTCTGGTGGCATCGGCGGATGTCAAACGCACGACCTCGCGGATCAGCTCGTCCAGCTTCACTGCCTTCAGTTGCATCGGTGACTGCCGGGCCAGCGAGCGCAGCGCCCGCACGATGTTGGCGGCACGCTCACTGTCGTTGCGGATGTCCTCCAGGCCGGCAATCGCTTCTTCTAGGTTGGGCGTTGCGCGTTTCAGCCAACGCAGGCTGGCAGCGGCATTGGCGGTGATGCCCAGCAGCGGTTGGCTGATCTCATGGGCAATCGATGCCGACAGCTCGTTCATCACTTGCAGGTGCGCCGTGCGCGCGAGCTCTGCACGCGAGTGGCGCAGTTCTGCCTCCATCTGCGCGCGGCTCTGGTTGTCTTCGGCCAGGCGTGTATAGAACTTGGCCGTCTGCAGCGACACAGCTGCCTGCGATGCAAGGATTTCCAGCATGGCCAGGCGCTGGCTGCCAAACAGGTTGGGCACCAGCCGGTTTTCCAGGTACACCAGGCCGATCAGCACCCCCTGGATCACCAGAGGCAGGCACAGTACCGAGCGAGCGTTGCGTAAGTTCAGTTCCTGGCGAAAAGCCTCGGGGCAATCGCTTTGGGCATCATTAAGCACCAGTGGCTTGCGCGTGCGCATGGTGGTGTTGATGACCGACAGCGGTGCCTGGGTCATGAATTTCTGGCAGTTGTCCATGCTCACATGCAGCCCGGCATCGTCGATGAACGCAAGGGCGGCCATCTGGAATTCGGCGCCACTGACGATCAGCAACGCACCATGGTCGGCGCCGGAATGCTGGGTCAGGTTGCCCATCAGGCTTTCGATCAGGCCCTCAAGCAGCACCTCTTCGGACAACGCCCGTGCGGCTTGGATACCGGCCTCAAGGTCTAGCCTGGCCTGGTGGGTGGCACGCTGGGTCTCCTGGATTGGCTGGGTCCGCAGAAACGGGTGGAGTGTCTCCAGTTGGTGCACCTTGCCGGTTGCGCCCCAGATATGAAAGCAGTCCCGCGCGATGCGCAGGTGCAGGTTGGCGCCGGAAATCAGGCCGCTGGGGATGCACACTTCAGCCAGTTGCTCGTGGGCCAGCGCCTGTTCATGGATGAAGCCGGCCGCGGTAGCGGCGATCTGCGCTTGGTCGAAGCAGCGGATGGCTGCCAGCCCGTCGCCCTCGAGCTTGGCGATGACCCCTTCGATCAGCAGCAGCTTGTTGCGGAACGTGACCGGGTTGAAGCCTGCCCAGTGCACGAAGCGCTTACGCAGGGCCTGCAGCTCACGCAGCTTGTCGGCAAGGCTGCCGGGGGCTTCAGGGCTGCCCAGGGCCAAGCCGCGGAACAGGTGAAAGTCGGCCAGGTTGATATGCGCCGGTGCGGCCCAGGTGTAATCGCCTGCCAGGGTCAGGTTGCGCATGGCCTGCGGGTGGTTGCCCAGGTAGAAGGCGCACATGCCGGCAAACAGGTGCTGGAAGAACCGTGTGGTGGGCGAGTTCGAGGGCGCAGCTGAAACCGGGCAGGGCATGCCGCCGAGGCTGGCAACGAACGCTTGCTGGGCCAGCAGGATTTGTTCGACATCGTGGTAGCCATGGCGGCGCACGGTAGCCAGGCCTTGTGCTATTTCATCGTCCACCTCCGGCAGGTAGCGGCCCATGATCAACGAGTCGGAAACCAGGTGGTTACAGGCATGGCAGCTCATCGCCAGGTCACCGCTCAGGTGCGCCGAGTCGACAGCCTCCAGGGCTGTGCGGCGGGCCAATTCCATGGGTGAAGTCCAGGCGCTGACCTGGTCCAGGGCCAGTAGGGCGCTGCTCAGGTCTGCCTCCAGGCCGTGGCGCTCGATCAGTTTGAGCGCCGCCAGGCAGCATGCGTGGCCGTCGTGGTAGGTGCCGAAGCGTTCGGCGCACAGCACCCCGTACCAGGCCAGGCCGTAGGCACTGCCTGGGGCAACACCGTGCAACAGCGAAAGCTCCATGAGCTTGGCCAGGTGCAGGAAGCACAGGTCGTCCTGCACCAGGAATGAGCACGACAGGGTGGCCAGCAAACCCATTGCCAGGGCCACTTCTTCCGAGTCGGTGCGGGGCAGCGACTCCAGGCAGTGACGGCCTTTTTGCTCGATCAAGGCTTGCACGCGGGCATGGCTGGCAGCCACCTGTTGCGGGTCTAGTCCCGGCGCCAGGCAGATACCCAGCATCTGCAGGCCGCACAGTGCACTATCAATGGCTGCCTGATAGTCGCCCCGCAGAGTATCAAGGCGAGCCTGCAGCTGGCACACCCTGGCCCGCTCCAGCATTGAGCGTGCGCGCTGGCGGCATTCGCCAAGCCGGGCCTCGGCGGCGGCCATGCGCGACAGCTGCAGCTCGCACTCCGCCGCCATGCTGGCGATGGCAAAGCCAAGCGTGGCGCGGTTTTCCAGCGTGCTGCCGTGGTCAAGCAGTTGTTCGGCTGTGCGCAGATACCCGGCGGCCTGCTCATGGGCGCCGCTGTCACGCGCACGCAGGGCGGCTTCGGGTAAAAGCTGCAGGAAGACTGCGCTGTCATCCGCGGCAAACCCGCGTGGGCTGGCGCGTTGCAGCTGGTGGGCGATCTCGAACGGCAGCTGCTGCACACGTTCTGGCCAGGCCCGGAGCATGGCCAGGGCAATGCGCGCATGCAACGATTCGCGCTCGTGCACCGGCGTCAGTTGATAAGCCGCTTCCATGACCCGGTCATGAACGAAGCCCAGGCCGTCCTGGCTCGACAGCAGGAAACCCGCGCCAATCAGAGCCTGCAACGGATCGCCCAGGGGTTTTGCGAGGACCCGCTGCAACACGCTTTCATCACATCGACTGCCCGCTGCGCTGGCAACGCGCAGCACGTCGCGCTGCGGCGCGGGCAGGCGCGCCAGGCGGTGGATCATCAGGTCTGCGACATTGTCGGAGTAGCGGTGCCGGGCCACTGCCTTCAGGCACCATGACCAGCGCATGGCCTGGGTATCGAAGGTGAACAGCTGGTCCTCGACCATGGCCCAGAGAATCTGGTGGATGAAGAATGGGTTGCCTGCCGTTTTGTCATGTACCTGCTCGGCCAGTTGCCACGCCGGGCCGGGGTCGACGTGATAGCGTTCCACGATCAGCTCGGCCACTGCACCCAGGGCCAAGGGGCGCAGGTTAAGGGTGGTGCTGCGCACCGAGGTGGGGACGGCAAGTGGCGCGTTGCCGTCATTGTGCCGGGCAAAGATCAGCAGCAGGTTATCGGGCATGTTGGCCAACAGTTGTGCCAGCAACTGCCGAGAGGCGTCATCGACCCACTGCATGTCATCGAGGAACAGCACCAGCGGCAGGCCAGGGCGGCTGAACACCTGGAGGAATTCCACGACTGCGCGCAGTTCTTTCTGCAATGCCAGGCGCGTGGGTTTGGCTGGCAGGTCAGGCAATGGGCCGACAACCAGTTGCAGGTCTGGCGCCAGCTTGCCAAGCAAGCGGCCGTGGCCTTTGATGCGGCGCAGGATGTCACGCCGCAGGGTGTCGAGATCCTGGCTGTTCTTGGCCAGCAGTTGGGTGGTCAGCGCGCCGAGGATTCCCACCCAGGGCGCGTAGGGTGCAGCCTGGGTCAGGCTGTTGCATTTGCCGACGGCCCAATACCCTTCGGCATTGGCCTTGAGTGCCGCCTCGACCAGGCTCGACTTGCCCATGCCGGCGGCGCCGTTGATATGCAGCACTTGTGGCTTGCTGTCGCGGCGCATGCCCTTGAGCAGCAGGGCGATGGCCTTCTGCTCTGCACTGCGGCCATACAGGCGGCTGTCATTTGCGGCAACCGGGTCGGCGCAGCCTGGCTCGAAAGCCGCCATGTGCCCGCTGTCAGCCCATTGCCGCTGGCAGTAGGCCAAGTCCACCGCCAGCGCGTGGGCGCTCTGGTAGCGGGCGCCCGGCTCTTTGGCCAGGGCCTTGCTCAACACTCTGCTCAGTGGCTGCGGCACCTTGCTGTCCACTTCGCAGGCCGCCCTTGGCTGCACACCGGCATGTAACTGGCGCCAGTGCTGGGTGTCGCGCCCTGCCAGCGGCAGCTCGCCGAGCAGCAGCTGGTAGAGAATTGCACCCAGCGCATAAATATCACTTCGCTGGTCGCTGCTGCTGCCGTGCGGGCAGACTTGTTCGGGGGCCAGGTAGGTCCAGTTACCGAGCGGCGTGCCCTGTTCGCTGATCAGCTGCGTGGGGGTAGCGCGGAAGCAGCCCAACCGCACCCGCTGGTTACCCTGCAAATACACATGTGCTGGCTGAAGGGCACCGTGAAGCACATTGCGTTTGTGGGCCTGGGCCAATGCAGTCGCAGCGTTCACCGCGATGTCGAGAAATGGCTCAAGGGCCAGCGGGCCTTCGGCTAGCAGGTCGGCGATGCAGTGGCCGGCCGGGTACACCAACAGTGGGCCTTCGGCTGAACGCACGAACGCGCAGGGGATTACGGCCCATTGCGGGTCCAGCTCCAGCCGGTAGTCGCGCTCCAGGCGCTGACAGGCGGAGGGGGCCTCAAGCGGCGCGCGCACTGCGACCCAGGTTTGCTGGGTAGCGGGGTCGCACAGACGAAAGTAGCTGAGCTCGCCTTCCTGCCCCAATGCAGTGATGTCGCAGCGGTTCAGCCAGCCCTCGTCGACGGACTGATCGTAATCCAAAGGCCTGTGGGCAAGGCGTTCATCAAGCATATGGCACCCCCTGCTAGCGACATCCCGAGCCGCGAGTATACGCAGCGGGCCCAGTGCGGACGCGGGTTACAGCCCGCTTGGCAGGAACGGGGACGCTGTTGTCCGTTATCGCCCCCTGGCCTGTGCCTGGCGCTTGTATAGTGCAGTGGCCAACCTATCCCTCGGGATAATTGTCTGAACGCGTATGCTGGCCTAGGCTGCCCGGGGCTGCGCAAACGCTCACGCCCATGCGAGGAAGCCATGATCCGAATAGGCAATGCCCAGGTGTCGCTGGAGCGGCGAGAAGTGTTTCTCGATGGCAAGCCGATGCTGCTGGGCGGTCGAGCTTTCGAGGTGCTGGCCACGCTGATCAGGGCCAAGGGCCGGGTGGTTGGCAAGGACGAGCTGTTCAGCCAGGTGTGGGCCGGTACGGTGGTCGAGGACAACAACCTGCAGGTGCAGGTGTCTTTGCTCCGCAAGGCTTTTGGTGACCGTGGGCTGATCCAGACTGTGCCACGGCGCGGCTATCGTCTGGCCGCCGAGATCAGCTTTGATGCGCCTGGCCGTGCCCATGAGCACTTGCCGTTGTGGAGTGGCGTCGACACGCCAGAGCCATCAGGCCACAGCCTGGACGTGCCGGTGCTGGTGGTGGACGACGACCCCTCGGTACGCACGGCGTTGGGCCGCCTGCTGCGCTCGCAGGATATTCCGCACCATCTGTTTGCCAGTGCCGAGGCGTTGTTCGAGGCTCGCCTCGCAACCCCCTATGCCTGCTTGTTGCTGGACATGCACCTGCCCGATACCACCGGGCTCGAAGTGCAGCAAGCGCTGCGCCGGCTGGCCTTGCCTTGGCCGATCGTGTTCATGACCGGCTTCGGCACCATTCCGATGACCGTGCAGGCCATGCGCGCCGGCGCCGTGGAGTTCCTGACCAAGCCCTTTGAGGAAGACCAGTTGCTGACGCTGCTGCAGGCTGTGCGCCTGCGTGCCGTGGCCGATGGGCGCAAATGGCGCCACGCGCGGCAGGTAGAGGAGAAGTACCAGCGCCTGACCCCGCGTGAGCGCCAGGTGTTCTCGCTGGTGGTCGATGGCCTTTCCCACAAGCAGATTGCCAGGCAGATTGGCACCAGCGAGGTGACCACCAAAGTGCACAAGAAGAACATCATGAACAAGATGCAGTCCCGCTCGCTGGTGGAGTTGGTCGCCATGCACAACGTGCTTGGTGCACAGCTTGAGGGCCTGGCCGGCGCATGAGCAGATGGGTATGCATCGTCGATGACGATGCTTCGGTGCGCAAAAGCCTGGCCAACCTGCTGCGCTCGGCCGGGTTCAAGACCTTGTCGTTCGCTGGTGGAGAGGTGTTCCTGGCCTCTGAGCTGGCGCGGCAGGCGGGTTGCGTGTTGCTCGATCTGAAGATGTCGGGAATGAACGGGCTGGAGGTGCAGCGCGAGCTCGCGCGGCTGCAGTGGGCGTTACCGGTGATCTGCATGTCGGCGCATTGGGATGATGGCGCGGTGCGTACAGCAACGGGCCAAGGGGCGCAGGCCTGTCTGGGCAAGCCGTTTTCCGAAGAGGTGCTGCTGAAGGCGGTTGAAGAGGCTTTGGCTGGCGGCCAATAATGTGCCTGTACGCCTTGACCGCCATCGCCTAGCTGCTCCCCGGCCGGTACTGCAGGGCCTCGGCCAGGTGCGCCCGGCCTATCGCAGCGCACCCCTCCAGATCCGCCAGTGTCCGCGCCACCTTCAACAGCCGGTGCGCTGCCCGTAACGACAAGGTCAATCGCTCGCACGCCCCCTCCAGCCAGACTTGGTCCGCTGGTGCCAAGCCACAATGGCGCCGCAACCCTTCAAGGTCGAGAAATGCATTCGCACACCCTTGTCGCCTGTGCTGCAGCTCCCGCGCTTCAGCCACCCTGACGGCGACATCGGCACTGGTTTCCCCGCATGGCCGGTTGTTCAACGTGGTGGTCTCACGAGCCACGGTCAGGTGCAGGTCGATGCGGTCCAGCAGTGGCCCGGACAGTTTGTTGCGATAGCGTGCGATCTGCTCGGTGCTGCAGCGGCAGCGGCCAGTGGGGTCGCCCAGGTAGCCGCAAGGGCAGGGGTTCATCGCCGCCACCAGCTGGAAGCGCGCGGGGAAACGCACCTTGTCGCGGGCTCGGGCAATTACGATTTCACCTGACTCCAGTGGCTCGCGCAGCACTTCCAGCACGCGCCGTTCAAACTCGGGAAGCTCGTCGAGAAACAACACGCCGTGATGGGCGAGTGTGATTTCTCCTGGTTGCGGTCGGCTGCTGCCACCGACCAGCGCGGGGCCGGAGGCAGAGTGATGGGGGTGGCGAAAGGGTCGCTGTGGCCAGCTGTTCAGCGGCGCATTACCGCTGACCGACTGGATGGCTGCCACTTCCAGCGCTTCGTGTTCGTCCAGCGGTGGCAGCAGCCCGGGCAGGCGGCTGGCGAGCAAGGTCTTGCCGGTGCCGGGCGGCCCGGTGAACAATAGGTTGTGCGCCCCGGCCGCAGCCAGCAGCAAGGCACGCTTGGCTGCCAGTTGCCCCTGCACTTCGCTCAGGTCGGGGTAGGGCCGTTGCTGCAGGATCAGACCGTTGGCGGCGTAGGGCGGCAACGGCACCTGGCCGTTCAGGTGGGCGACCAGCTCCAACAGGTGGCCCACCGCATACACCACCAGCCCGCCTGCCAGGCTGGCTTCCTCGGCATTTTCCCGTGGTACCACCAGCGCCCGGCCTGCTTCGCGCGCGGCCAGTGCGGCAGGGAGCACACCCTGGACCGGGCGCAATTTCCCCGAAAGCGCCAGTTCGCCCAGGCATTCCATATCGGCCAGGGTGGCAATCGGCACCTGGCCATCGGCGGCGAGGATGCCCAGGGCAATGGCCAGGTCATATCGGCCGCCATCCTTGGGCAGGTCGGCGGGGGCGAGGTTCTGGGTAATGCGTCGTTGCGGGTAGTTCAGCCCGGAGTTGACGATGGCGCTGCGCACCCGGTCCTTGCTTTCCTTGACCGTGGTTTCCGGCAAGCCGACGAGGGTGAGATGGGGCAAACCATTGGTCAGGTGGGTTTCGACGCTGACCGCCGGTGCCTGCACGCCTACCTGGGCGCGGCTGTGGACGAGGGCTAGGGACATGAACACTCCGTTGTTGCTGGAAAATGCCGCTTCCTGCGGCAGGGCAAAGAATAGCCAGTGCTGCCATGGCAGGCGCTAGAAGTGTGCGTCGTGGTTTTACAGGGCAGGGTTTTCTCCTGTGTTTTTCATCCTTGAAGCAAAAAATGGATCCAATATTCTTTGCGCAGGTACCTGCTATGGCTTAGTGTTATTGAGCAACTGCAGTTGCCATGGGATGGCACCGCATCTTCTTTCAAATGGACTTGAGGTATTGCTCCGTGCAAACGCTCACCCGCACGCGCCAGGTAATCCGCGAACTGGTGCAGGCCAGTGCATTCGTTGAACTCAATCGCTTTTTTGACAAGCTTGAGGCTCAATGGCGCCAAGCCCCGCCCGGCGAGTTCCCGGCCTACTTGGCGGCCATTGAAGGGCACATGCTGCTCGACCAGGAAAACCAGGGCGACAGGGCCCTGAGCCAAGTGCTCAGAGCCTGGGTTGACGCGTGCCCCAGGGCTTACCACCCACAAGTGGTAATGGGTATGCACTGCTTCCACCGGGCCTGCCAGGTGCAGGTTGATGGCCCACGCAACGCTGCGCGCTTGTTGGCTGTTGCGCAAATTTGTGAATCCGCCACCGCGCACCTGTTGCGTGCAATGGACCGCTCTGCGCACCCCGTGGCAGCGGCCATTGGCATGCTGCGCATCAGTGCGCAGTTCCATGAGCCTGGTTGGTTGCTGCAACTGTTTCAGGGGGAGCCTGCACGCTTCAGGCCCAGTGCCCATGCCGATGTAGAGGTACAGGAAGCTGCAGCGCCGTTGCTGGTGAGGCATGGGCTGTTGCCCTTGGCCGAGCTGCCACAGTCGCTGCCGCGCTACCTGGGCAAGCGGGTCGACCATGAAAACGAGGACCCTTGCTATTACTGGCTGCGCCATGCGCTGATCGCCCGCCCCGGCTGCTTCGAAGCGATCCAGGCCCTTGCTGTGTACCTGCTGCCCCGCTGGCGCGACAGCCTCGATGCGTTTGAGCTGTTGATCAATGGCCCGCTGTGCGCAACCTGGGACGAGCGTTTGCGTAATGCGCTGCACTGGATGGCCGTCGAAGGCCGGCTGATGCTGCGACAGGCTGATCCGTTGCAGGCCGTCGCCGACTGGCAGGACGTGCTCGAAGACTGGTCACAACGCCCGTTGAGGTCCAGGGAACGTGCTGTCGTTCTGGCATGGCGGGGGGCGCTGCACAGCAGGGCATTGGGCGACCATGCTGGCGCTATGCGCGATTTTGCCGCGAGCTTGGCGTGCAATGCCGATCTCGGCGCCATTCGCGCCATGGGTGTGCCGTTTCGCTGTTTGGTCGAGCTGATACTGCGCGATGGCATGGTAGATGAGAGGCAACTGTTACACGGGGCTATTGAGCGCCTTTGCGACGGCCGTTCACATGCTGCTGCCTGTGCTCTACGCGCGGTCGGGCACCGTTTCGGGCTGTGGGCGCTGCCACGCTCGGCCGAGCAGGCAAGGCTATGGTTGCATCGGGCGGTGAATCGCCAGTGCGCGGGCCAGGCACCGGGGTTCGAAGTGCTTGAAGTGGCACGGGTGCTGTGGGCAGCCAATCGGCATGAAGTTGCCTGCTACCTGTATGAACGCTGCGCCGAACTGAACCTGCCGGGTGCTGCCCTGGCCTTGTACGAGCTGCACCATGGCGACCTGGACAATACCCCGGCGCATTACCTGGATGACGAGGCCGCCGGGTACTGGCTGCAGCGTGCGGTGGAGGCGGGCAGCAGGCAGGCCAAATACAACCTGGCCTGCCTGCGCATGGACAGCGATGAGGATTTGAACGAGCGCAGTGCCATGCTGGCGGTCAGGCGCCTGCTTGTCGACGCGCTGGGCAACGGGCAGACCAATGCGTGTGCGAGGTTGCACCTGGGGATTTTGTTACGCCGGTTTGGTGAGGCGCAGGAGCGAAGTGAGGCGGTTGCTTACCTGCTGAGCCTGGTCGAGCACCCGGACCCGTGGCTTGCAGGGCGTGCCAGCGCCGAACTGGGGCTGGCCTGGATGCAGGGGCATGGCACCCGCAAGCAAAGCCGCTTTGCCGCCATCGAATGGGTCAACCGAGCGGCCAGTTTGCAACCAAGGGATTCGGCCATTGGTGCTATCCAGGCCCAGATCCTCAATTCGCACAACCGGGTGAAGACGTTGTTTATTCAGTGCGGGGCGGCATTGTTCCGCGGCAGCTTGCATGCAAGTGAGCTACCACCGAAACAGGCCTTTACCCACGCCGAGTCGTTACGGGTTCAACCTGCATCGGAGGGGCTTAGGCGCGCACATAAACCCAGGCTGTCAGGCCCGATGCGAGGGTGACGGCGACACGCTTGTAGTCGGCAACTTCATAGCGGTCCGCCGCTGCCAGTTCGTCTTCGCTGATCTGGAAGACCATACCTGCCACGCTGTCGTTGGCCTGGCTGCTGGGGGAAACGATGGGATGATGGGACTTGCCGCTGGTCGCCAGTACGTCCGGGTCAGTGATCTCGATCCAGTCCAGGCGGTAGCCCGGCATACGGTCGGCCTGGCCGCTCAGAGCACGGCCAAAATTGGCCAGTTGCACGGCTTTATCCTGCAAGGTGCCGTAGGAAAACAACAGTACCGGGTATGCGCTGGAGGGCTGCATTCACTCATCCTGTGAAGTTGGGTTCAGCCGCGCTTCCAGGTCGGCGACCTGCTTTTCCAGGGCCTCGAGGCGTGCACGGGTGCGTGCCAGCACGACCATCTGGCTGTCGAATTCGTCGCGGCTGACCAGGTCCAGTTTGCTGAAAGCGCCTTGCATCAGCACCTTGAACTGGCTTTCCAGTTCAGCGCGGGGCTGGGCGGTATCGCTGCTGAACAGGCGCGAGGCCTGGTCGCTCAGGGCATCAAGGAGGGCTTTGGGCGCGAGCATGGGGCTGTCCACTGAAACGGAGAAATGGCCGGCAGTGTAGCACGCACACACCTGGCGCTTGAGTGCACATTGGCCTTTGGGAGCGCGCACAGCGGCCCTGGAAATATCACCATCAAGGCAAATCGTGGGGCGCTTCGCACACCCATCGCAACGCAAGCCCCGCGCCCACAAAAGATCGATTGCGGTTGGTAAGCGGCTGCACATTTTTCGCGCAACTTCCCCCGCTGCTGCGCACCGAAACTGTGCATGTTTTCCATGCTGGCGACTGGCCAATCCTGACTAAATCACATAACGCTCTGTTTTTCGGCGCTTTGTCGGAACTGGCAAGGATTCTGCAAAGACCTGTACGAGCCATGCACTGATGCAGTTCCTTGTGACCAGGCAGTGCGCACGCGGAGCCGGATGCCGACGACGCGTTACAAAGCCAACCGCTGCGCTTAGACTTGAGACGGGTTTGTTTTCCTGGGGCAAGTCCACCAAATCGGGAGAGAGTTTCATGAAGCTAGTCACAGCCATCATCAAGCCGTTCAAGCTGGACGACGTGCGCGAGTCGCTGTCGGAAATCGGCGTGCAGGGCATCACCGTTACCGAGGTCAAAGGTTTCGGTCGGCAGAAGGGCCACACCGAGCTGTATCGCGGTGCTGAGTACGTGGTCGATTTCCTGCCCAAGGTGAAGATCGATGTCGCCATCGATGACAAGGACCTTGATCGGGTAATCGAAGCCATCACCAAGGCAGCCAACACCGGCAAGATCGGTGACGGCAAGATTTTCGTGGTGAATCTGGAGCAGGCGATCCGTATCCGTACCGGCGAAACCGATACCGACGCGATCTAAGCAGCAACAAAGCCTCACCAAACCCAACGCCCCAGGAGAAAACAACATGACTCTGCGTAAGATCGCAGGGCTAGGAGCCCTATTGTCCCTCGTAATGCCCGGGCTCGCCCTGGCAGACGAAGCTGCCCCAGCGCTGAACTCCGGCGACACCGCCTGGATGCTGACCGCAACGGCGCTGGTGCTGTTCATGACCATTCCGGGCCTGGCCCTGTTCTATGGCGGCATGGTGCGTTCCAAGAACGTGCTGTCGGTGATGATGCAGTGCTTTGCAATCACCGGCCTGATGAGCATTCTCTGGGTCGTCTACGGCTACAGCATGGCCTTCGATACCACGGGTATGGAAAAGGGCGTGCTCAACTTCAACTCCTTCGTCGGCGGCTTCTCCAAGGCTTTCCTCAGCGGCGTCACGCCCCAGAGCCTGACTTCCGCCGCCGCGCTGTTCCCTGAAGCGGTGTTCATCACCTTCCAGATGACGTTCGCCATCATCACCCCGGCACTGATCGTGGGTGCCTTCGCCGAGCGCATGAAGTTCTCCGCCATGCTGGTGTTCATGGGCATCTGGTTCACCCTGGTGTACGCGCCGATCGCCCATATGGTGTGGAGCGGTGACGGTGCGCTGATGTGGGACTGGGGCGTACTGGACTTCGCTGGCGGCACTGTGGTGCACATCAACGCCGGTATCGCGGGCCTGGTCTGCTGCCTGGTGCTGGGCAAGCGCAAGGGCTACCCGACCACCCCGATGGCTCCGCATAACCTCGGCTACACCCTGATGGGCGCCGCCATGCTGTGGATCGGCTGGTTCGGCTTCAACGCAGGCTCTGCCGCTGCCGCCAACGGCACCGCGGGCATGGCCATGCTGGTCACCCAGATCGCTACAGCTGCTGCGGCGCTGGGCTGGATGTTCGCCGAGTGGATCGGCCACGGCAAACCGAGCGCCCTGGGCATTGCTTCGGGTGTGGTTGCTGGCCTGGTCGCCATCACCCCGGCTGCCGGTACCGTGGGCCCGATGGGCGCCCTGGTGATCGGCCTGGCCTCGGGTGTGATCTGCTACTTCTGCGCCACCACCCTCAAGCGCAAGCTGGGCTATGACGACTCGCTGGACGCCTTTGGTGTGCATGGTGTTGGCGGCATCATCGGCGCCATCCTCACCGGCGTGTTCGCAGCCCCGGCACTGGGCGGCTTCGGCACCGTCACCGATATCGGCATGCAGGTCTGGGTACAGGCCAAGGGCGTGATCTTCACCGTGGTCTACACCGCCATCGTCACCTACGTGATCCTCAAGGTGCTGGATGTGGTCATGGGCCTGCGGGTCAACGAAGAAGAAGAGTCGGTCGGCCTCGACCTGGCTCAACACAACGAGCGCGGCTACAACCTGTAACTGCGACGCGGTAAAAACTTGCCCGGCTTGCCGGGCATTTTTTTGTCAGATTTTTAACATTTCCCGCTCGGCAAACGGTTTATCTGGCACGTTCGCGACGTAGGCAGAAAACTTACAAGTCGTGGGGCATTTATGGTGCTTTGCTTTTTCCACGAGCGCGCTAGAATGCGCGCCGAAGGGTGTTTGATGAGTAGTCCGCACACTTCGCCAGCCTTTGCTAGGCTTGCCAATAGCGTGTGGCCAGCAGGGGCTAATGGATTTGTCAGGTCCTGCCAGGAGCAGGGCCTGCTGGGTGCCGCCTCCCATCAGGAGCGCAGACTCAAGGGCAGTGGCCTAACCCACGGCCAGTTGAATTTTCACTGGTGGCTGCCGGTCTACGGCTGCACTGGTCTATAACTAACCTGCTTTTCGCAAGTCATGAGGTAGAACATGAGCGACGACGATCTGGAAAATGATGACCTCGAAGTAGGCGACGATGACGAGGCTGATGAAGGCCTCGAAGCGGCGGCTGACGATGGCGCCGAAGACGCTGGCGACGACGACAGCAGCCCGGCACCCACTGCCAAGGGCAAATCCAAGGCGGCGGTCTCGGTAGACGAGATGCCGAGCATGGAAGCCAAGCAGAAAGAGCGTGATGCCCTGGCCAAGGCGATGGAAGAGTTCCTGTCGCGCGGTGGCAAGGTGCAGGAAGTCGAGGCCAACGTGGTCGCCGACCCGCCCAAAAAGCCGGACAACAAGTACGGCAGCCGCCCTATCTGAGTGGCTGAACGCAAAAAAGCCCGCCGTCGCTGCGGGCTTTTTTGTGCCTGTGGGTTTTGTGTTGCCTCTAACGGCCTCTTCGCGGGCATGCCCGCTCCCACAGGATCACCACAGGGTTCAGGACCTGCGCGGTCCTGTGGGAGCGGGCGTGCCCGCGAATGGGCCGCAAAGCGGCCCCCTTCAGCGCCAGCGCGCGAGCACGTCTGGCAGTTGCGACAGGCGCTGGATCTCGGCATCCGGCGCCTGTTCGCCTGCCCACGCCTTGCCCTGCGGGTTGAACCACACCGCGCGCAAACCGGCGCGCTGGGCACCGGCAATGTCATCGCCAGGGTGATCGCCGATGTGAACCGCCGCACCCGCGTCCACCTCGCCGCGGCGCAACGCTTCAAGGAAGGGGGCAGGGTCCGGCTTGCCGATGCCCAGGTCCTCGGCGCACAGGGCAAAGCGGAAGTAGTCGGCCAGCCCCAACCGGCTCACGTCGGCGTTGCCGTTGGTCACCACGCCCAGAATGTAATGGTGACGCAGGATCTCCAGCACCGGCTGCACCTCGGGGAAGATCTCTACCTGGTGGCGAGCATGCAGGAACACTTCAAAGCCTTCGTTGGCCAGCGCCTGCGCTTGCTTCTCGCTGTAGCCGACCTCTTCCAGGGCATGGAACAACACCCGCCGACGCAGGGCGCTGATGCGGTGCTTGAGGCCGGGTTCGGCCTGTACCAGGCGCTCGCGAATGGCAAACAGGTGCTCCACCGGCACGCCCCCCAGGATTGGGGCATTGGCTTCTAGCCAGTCGCGCAGCACGACTTCCGCGCTGGCGATGACCGGGGCGGTGTCCCACAGGGTGTCGTCGAGGTCGAAGGTGATCAGCTTGATGCTCATGAGTCTGTGCCTTTGCTGCGTTTGGCCCGAGGGTGGGCGCTGTCGTACACCGCAGCCAGGTGCTGGAAGTCCAGGTGGGTATAGATTTGCGTGGTGCTGATGTCGGCATGGCCGAGCATCTCCTGCACCGCGCGCAGGTCCTGGGACGATTCCAGCACATGGCTGGCGAAGGAATGGCGAAGCATGTGCGGGTGCAGGTGCTGGCCCAGCTCGCGCTCACCGACGGCCTTTACCCTTTGTCGCACGGCGCGGGGGCTGATGCGATTGCCCTGGCGGGTAATGAACACCGCACGGTCACGCGGGTTGCCGATGCCACGCAGGCGGTACCATTCCTGCAACGCCTCGCGGGCCTTGCGGCCAACCGGCAGCACGCGGGCCTTGCCGCCCTTGCCCAGTACCTGCACCAGGCCGGCTGCAAGGTCGAGATGGTCGAGGTCGAGGTTGGTCAGTTCGGACAGGCGCAGGCCTGACGAATAGAAGAGTTCGAGCATCGCCTGGTCGCGGCGGGCAATGAAATCGTCGTCGACGCCGCCATCGAGCAACTGCTGGGCACGGTCGGTGTCCAGCACCTTGGGCAGCTGGCGCTTACCCTTGGGTGCGCTCAAACCAGTGGCCGGGTCGTGTTGGCACAGGCCCTCGCGGTTGAGGTAGCGGTACAGGCCGCGTACAGACGACAGCAGACGCGCCAGGCTGCGCGAGGACTGGCCATGGTGATGCAGGCGGGCGATCAGCTGGCGCAACTGCTGGATCTGCAACGCCTGCCAGTCGGCAATAGCGTGTTCCTTGCAGTAGGCAATGACCTTGTTCAAATCACGCCGGTAGCCCAGCACGGTGTGCTCCGACACCTGGCGCTCATTGCGCAGGTGTGCGCAATAAGCTTCCAGCTGGCGTTCCATCAGCGTACCGAACGCAGGGTCTGGGTGACGCGAGGTACAACGCGGCCGAGCACTTCGGCGATGTAGCCGAGGAACAGGGTGCCGACGCTGCTCTTGTAGTGTTGCGGGTCGCGGCTGCCGATCGCCAGCACCCCGTGCAGCCCCTGGTACTCCAGGGCGGCCACGGCGCTGGAGCCGACTTCGCGGCGCTGCTCTTCACCGAACAGGAACGCCAGCTCGTGCTCGCGCAGGTTACCGCTGACCGTCTTGCCGCCGCCCAGCAGGGCGCCGATGGCCTGTTGCGCCTCGGCGTTGCTGACCCAGCGCCCGACCGGGGCGACGTTGTCGCCGAACAGGATCAGGCTGACGAAGGGCACCTGGAATTCCTGGCGCAGGCTGTCTTCGACCGCCATGACGACTTCCTCCAGGCTGCTGGCATCGAGCAGGTCGAGGATCAGCCGGCGGGTCTTGTCGAACAGCCGGTCGTTGTCGCGGGCCACGTCCATCAGTTGCGAAAGGCGATGGCGCATCTCGATGTTGCGGTCGCGCAGCAGCTTGAGCTGGCGTTCCACCAGCGACACGCTGTCGCCACGCTGGTGCGGGATGTGCTGTTCGATCAGCAACTCGTCGTGCTCGGCGAAGAACGTGGGGTGGGCGCGCAGATAGGCGACCACCACCTCGGCATCGAGCTCGGCGGACTGCTGGGGTACAACCTTGGGCTGATCGGTCATGGCGGTTACTCGCTTAGAGACGAACCTGTCCTTCGTAGACGCGTACGGCCGGGCCAGTCATCACCACGGGCTTGCCGGGACCCGCCCACTCGATGTGCAGGCGGCCACCCGGCAGGTCCAGCGACACCGGGGAGTCCATCCAGCCCTGGCTGATCGCGGCCACGGCCGCGGCGCAGGCACCGGTGCCGCAGGCCTGGGTTTCGCCAGCGCCGCGTTCCCATACGCGCAGGTTGGCGCGGTGGCGATCGATGACCTGAAGGAAACCGGCATTCACCCGCTGCGGGAAGCGTGGGTGGTGCTCGATCTTCGGGCCCAGCTCATGCACGGGGGCAGTATGCACGTCGTCGACACGCAGCACCGCATGCGGGTTGCCCATGGACACGGCGGCAATCGAATGCACATGGCCGTCGACTTCCAGTGGGTAGTGCTGCGCCTGCGCGTCGGCTACGAAGGGGATTTCGGCAGGGATGAAGCGTGGCGGGCCCATGTCGACACTCACCTGGCCGTCGTTCTGCACGTCCAGCACGATGATGCCGCTCTTGGTTTCCACGCGGATGCGTTTTTTCGCGGTCAGGCGCTTGTCCAGTACGAAGCGGGCGAAGCAGCGCGCACCGTTGCCACACTGCTCCACTTCGGAGCCGTCGGCATTGAAAATGCGGTAGCGGAAGTCCACTTCCGGATTGTTCGGCGCCTCCACGATCAGCAACTGGTCGAAGCCGATGCCGGTGTGGCGGTCACCCCATTGCTTGGCGTGCTTGGGCTGGATGTGCGCGTGCTGGCTGACCAGGTCGAGGACCATGAAGTCGTTGCCCAGCCCATGCATCTTGGTAAAACGCAGCAGCATGGGCTTACTCCGGCAGCAGGCTTTCGCCAGCATACAGTTCGGCGATGGTCTCGCGGCGGCGTACTTCGAACGCCTGGTCGCCGTCGACCAGGATTTCAGCGCAACGGCCACGGGTGTTGTAGTTGGAGCTCATGACAAAACCATAGGCGCCCGCCGACTCCACGGCCAGCAAATCACCTTCGGCCAGATTGAGTACGCGGTCCTTGCCGAGGAAGTCGCCGGTCTCGCAGATCGGGCCGACCAGGTCATAGGCACGGCCTTCACCTGCACGTGGCTTGACCGCGCTGATACCCATCCAGGCCTGGTAGAGGGCCGGGCGGATCAGGTCGTTCATTGCCGCATCGATGATGGCGAAATCCTTGTGTTCGGTGTGCTTGAGGTATTCCACGCGGGTCAGCAGGACGCCGGCGTTGGCCACGATGTAGCGGCCCGGTTCGAACACCAGGGCCAGGTCGCGGTGGCCCACGCGCTCGCGGATGGCCTTGATGTAGTCGGCTACCAGCGGCGGCTGTTCATCGCGGTAGCGCACGCCAACACCACCACCCAGGTCCAGGTGGCGCAGGTGGATGCCGCACTCGGCCAGGCGGTCGACCAGCACCAGCAGGCGGTCCAGGGCGTCGAGGAATGGCTCGACGGTGGTCAACTGCGAGCCGATGTGGCAGTCGACCCCGACCACTTCCAGGTTCGGCAGTTGAGCGGCGCGCACGTAGATGGCTTCGGCGTCGGCAATGGCGATGCCGAACTTGTTCTCTTTGAGGCCGGTGGAGATGTACGGGTGGGTACCGGCGTCGACGTCCGGGTTGACCCGCAGCGACACTGGGGCGACCTTGCCCATTTGGGCGGCCACTACTTGCAGGCGCTCCAGTTCGTCGGTGGACTCGACGTTGAAGCAGTGCACACCCACTTCCAGGGCGCGGCGCATGTCTTCGCGGGTTTTACCCACGCCGGAGAACACCACGCGGTCGGCACGGCCGCCTGCAGCCAGCACGCGCTCCAGCTCGCCGCCAGAGACAATATCGAAACCTGCGCCCAGGCGTGCCAGTACGTTCAGCACGCCGAGGTTGGAGTTGGCCTTGACGGCGAAGCACACCAGGTGCTCGGCGCCTTGCAGGGCGTCGGTGTAGCTGCGGTACTGGGCCTCGATGTGGGCGCGCGAATACACGTAGGTTGGCGTGCCGTAACGTTCGGCCAGGGCCGACAGGGCCACGCCTTCCGCGAACAGCTCGCCGTCGCGGTAGTTGAAAGCGTTCATCTGGTTTCCTTTACTGCGCTGGCGACTGCTCGAGCTCGGACTCCGGCTCTGGCTGCTGCTCTTGTACCGGGGCCGGCTTGGCTTTCGGCTGGTGCTGGTGCGACTTGTGTGCCTTGCCGTTATCGCCGTCTTCAGGCAGATACAGCGGGCCCTTCTGGCCGCAGGCCGAAACGAGGCAGGCAACAGCGACCAGCGCCGCGAAGGAGGAAATCAGGCGCTTCATGGGTGAAATCCTTAGAAAAATGCAGTATTGCGCCCGAGTATACCGAGCGACCGGCGGCTTGCCTATGCAAGGGCCGGTCCGCCGGGCGGGCTATCCTTATCGCCTGGAAAAGCCCCGGTGCAAGCGGGCTTGCCTGCAAAGAGGCCAGTGAAGGCAACGGCTAAACTTTTGCATTCGGCGGCAAGCGCCCGTATCTTGCCCGGCTTGCCTGTAACGCAGCCAATTTCGAGGTTCCTGCAATGAGTTTGAGTGAAGCGCGTTTCCATGATCTGGTCGACGCTACCCAACAGGCCCTGGAAGACCTGTTCGACGAGAGCGGCCTGGACCTGGACATGGAGAACTCCGGCGGCGTCCTCACCGTCAAGTTCGAGGGCGGCGCCCAGTTGATCTTCAGCCGCCAGGAGCCGCTGCGTCAGCTGTGGCTGGCCGACCGCTCCGGTGGTTTCCACTTCGATTACGACGAAGACACCGGTAAGTGGGTGTGCGAGAAGAGCGAGGAGCTGCTGGGCGAAATGCTTGAGCGCATCGTCTGGGAGCGGGCCGGCGAGAAGCTGGACTTCGACGAGATCTGACATGAGCAGCGCCCAGGCTCGGCCGCCCAAGCCGCTTTACAGTAATGTCAGCCCTGCGGTGCCGTCACCGTGCATCAGTGTCTGCCGGCTGGATGAACACCGGGTGTGTACCGGTTGCCACCGACATGTCGAGCACATCCGTGAATGGCGCTCGGCCGATGATGAACGGCGCCGGCAGATCTGCCGCGAGGCCCAGGCTTTGCGCGAGCAGGCTTAGGCACACTGAACGCAGGGGCTTGAGTATTTGCCCGGCTGTGGTAGTGTCGGGTTCTGCGTCGGTGACGCCAAAGCCTTCTCAAACCCCGCCCTTGGGCGGGGTTTTGCTTTATCTGCACATTGAAAACTGCCTGTTCAAAGGAGTCTGACTGGATCATGAGCACCAAGCCTGCCCTCACCCTCACCCGATTGGACGTACAGCGTCTGGAGCGTCTGATCGACAGCCTCGACGAGAGTACACCGGGTGTGCTCGCCCTGCAGGACGAGCTGGACCGCGCCGCGGAGGTGGTCGGTCACGAGGAAGTGCCGGCGGGCGTGGTGACCATGAACTCCCGCGTGCACTGCCGCGAGGAAGCCAGCGGCAAGGACTATCACCTGACCCTGGTCTACCCGAAAGATGCCGGGCCGGAAGGCAAGGTCTCCATTCTGGCGCCGATTGGTTGTGCCTTGCTGGGGTTGTCGGTGGGAGAGCAGATCGACTGGCCGGCGCCGGGCGGCAAGACCCTCAAGCTGAAGCTGCTGGAGGTGGAGTATCAGCCGGAAGCCGCAGGTGATTTCGACCTGTAATATTCAGTGGGGCCGCGGTGCGGCCCATCGCCGGCAAGCCAGCCCCACAAGGGCTGCACAGCAGCCCTCGGTCACTCACTCTGCACCTGCTCCAACCCCTCATTCAGCGCCTGCTCCAGCACCCGCTTGTAGCTCAGGTAGACCTGCGTCGCCCCCACCCGGTCATCCAGCAATTCAGACAAATCCAGGTCGGTGATGTAGCAGCGGTAGCGCCCGGCACCCCGGCGCTGTCCGATGATCTGCCGGGCCACCACCGCATAAAGCTGGTCACCATGCTCCAGCTCGGAAAACTCTTGCTGGTCGCAGTACAGCGTCACATGCGCCGCACCCTCCACACCCGCCTGGATGATGGCTTGCACCTCATAGTAAGGCTGGTCGCTGCCTTCGACCGGGGCCAAGCGCGGTTCGATGCTACGCGCCCTGCCTGCGCCGGAAGGCAACAATTGCGCGTAGTGGATGTCCAGTGAGGCTGCGCGCTGAGTCTCCAGCGGCAGTCTGGCATCGCGGCGCATCACCACCGAACGCAGGAACCGCTGCAGCGGCAGCAGCAGGTGAGCTTCGTCATGCAGGGGCAGGCGTTGCTGCCACAGGGCATTGTATTCATCCAGCACATACAACTCGGCCCAACCATCTAGCAGACGGTAGAACACCTGGATACAAGCCGGGCGGCCTTGTTCCAGCACCAGGCGCAGGTCGTGGTCGAGCAGGGCGTTGTGATCCAGATACAGCGGGCTGTAGGCGCTACGCTCCTCGCCCAGATGGGCCACCAGGGAGTCGTGTTCGGCCAAGGTGGCCAGGCGTACATTCCCGGCCAACAGCTCCAGCACATGGGTGTGCTGGGCCACCTGTAGCAGGTAGCGGTGATTCACGCCCTGGTCCAGCAGCAACTGCACCGTATCGAAAATTTCCTCCACGCGTTGGCTGATGGCCTGGGCGCGGCTGCGGCAGAAGCAGCGCACCCGCACCCGTGGCCTGTGGCCACGCAGCACCGGGCTGTTGAGGAAGTCACGCAGGCAGCGTAGCAATGCATGTTCGCCGTCATAGCGCTGGACCAGCACCTCGTTCCAGCTGTTGAGGGTCACCTGGTCCAGGGTCAGCACCAGGTTCTCGCGTACGCCTGCGTAGCTCAGCGAGTCGGTGCGCTCGGTGGTCATCAGGATGTTCAGGTCGCGGTGATGACGCAGCGGGTCGATGGCGACGTTGACCAGCAGCAGCACCTCGTCGGCAACACTGGGCTGTAGCAGGCGCACTTCGCTGACGGTTGGCAAGGGCAGGGGGATGCTTTGCTGCAGGCAGCCCAGCAGGTTGAAGAGTTCGAACTCGCCGAGGTCGCTGGCACCCGGGTGCAGCGCCAGGCGCGTGCTGCTGTCGATGACCCCGTTGCGGTGGGCCCAGGCCAGCAGCTCGAGCAGCTCGCGGCAGCGCTTTATCGGGCTGAAGTGCTCCACCTCATGGGTGCTCAGATTGCCGCTGTAGAGCTCCCAGTGGTAGCTGCCCGGCTCCTTGCGGTTGGGTGCCTGAACCAGCGTCAGGGTGCTTTCGGCGAGGTCCGGTGCGATGCCTGGGTTGATCACCTCGACCTTGCCGGCGCGGCGTTCGAAAGCCGCATACAGGCGCCGACCCAGTACATTGAGGTCGCGTTGATCGGCGCGGCTGATGGCGTTGCGGGTACGAGCAAACTGGCTCAGGAAGCGGTAGCTATGGTTCAGCTCGGCCACCAGCTCGCGGCGTTCGACGGCGACCTGCTGCACTTTCCATTGGCTACGGCTGTCGAGCAGGGCCAGCTGCCGTTCGTCCCAACCCCACTCGTCGGCCAGGCGCTGCAGCAGGCGGCGTTGCCAGCCATTGCTGCGGCCCTGATCGCTGAGTTTCTTGTTCACCTTCAGGTACAGGCTGCGCCGTACCAGCTCCAGCCGCGCGGGCTCGCCGCGTTGCAGCAGGTAGCGTTCGATGCGCCGGTAGACCATGACATACGGGTCCAGCTCGTCCAGGTCGAGCTGGTTGGCGAACACCGCCTGCTTGTAGTCCAGGCTCAGGCAGCGTACGGCCGGGTGTTCGCTGGCATAGGCCTCGGTCAGCAGCAGCTTGAGCAGTGACTTGTAGGGTGAATCGATGCCTTTGAACAGTTGCCACAGGCCAGCACCGACGAATTCGCCGGGCGGGATGTGCGCCAGGTTGCCGAGGTCGAGCGCGTGTTGGCTGCGGATGAAACGCTTGGACAACAGGGTCTGCGTGTAGGCGTGGTAATTGTGTTCTTCGTAGACCGGCACCAGCCACCACAACGGTGTGCGGCCGGCCAGCCACAGGGTAGTGCGGTAGAACTCGTCCAGCAGCAGATAGTGCTGGGTGGTGCCGCAATCATCGGAGCCGAGCTGGCCATCGCGCTGGCCTTGGGCAAAGCCTTGCGTATCGATCAAGAAAAAATGAGCCTCCGCACCCAGGCTGGCCGCCCACGTCTCCAGCAACTGGCACTTCTGGCGCAGTTCATCCAGCAGCTGTCCGGGCAGGCCGGGCGCATGGCATACCCACAAGTCCATGTCGCTGTGCTCAGCCTGGGCCAGCGAGCCCAGGCTGCCCATCAGGAACAGGCCGTGAATCGGGCTTTGCGGATTACCATGGCGGGGTTTGTAGGTAAACGAGCGGGCCAGGCGCTGGGCCTCTGCTACCAGCTCGACGCCTGGCTCGTAACCCGAGACCCCTGCGGGGGTGCTGCCCGAAACGTAGCCCGGCAATAGCGGGTGGTTCACATGGAACAGCAGCGGCAGCAAGGTCAATACCTGTTGCTGGCGTGTCGACAGACCTTCCATTGCCCGCTGCAGGCGGCGCTGGTTCAGCTGCAGGAAGCGTGCGCGCAACGTCGCCAGGACCTTGCGGTCGATGCCTTCCTCCAGGTCTGGGCGGATTTCGTGAGGGTGGTTCATTGCGCACTCGGGCAGGCCAGCGGGGCTGCCGCGAGTTTAGCCTGAGTGGTCAGACCGGATAAGCGCTAAATCAAATATTGACGCCATTTTTCCAGCGCCTGCGAGATGGCTCCAGCTTTGGCTGCGCTTGAGGCATGATGTGCGCATTAGGTTGATGAAGAGATTGTCCGATGCGTGTATGGATCGATGCCGATGCCTGCCCCAAGGCAGCCAAGGATCTGATCGTCAAGTTCGCCCTCAAGCGCAAGTTCGAGGTGGTGATGGTGGCTGGCCAGGCTGTGGCCAAGCCAGCGTTCGCGATCGTGCGATTGATCGTGGTGCCCAGTGGCATGGATGCGGCCGACGATTACCTGGTCGAGCACGCCGTGCCGGGCGAGCTGGTGATCTGCAGTGACGTGCCCCTGGCTGACCGCCTGGTGAAAAAGGGCGTAGCGGCGTTGGACCCGCGCGGGCGCGAGTTCGATGAGCGCAACATGGGTGACCGGCTGGCAGCGCGCAATCTGTTCACTGAGTTGCGCGAGCAGGGCCAGGTGGGGGGAGGGCAGGCGTCTTATGGAGAGCGCGACAAGCAGGCGTTTGCCAATGCGCTGGACCGGATCATAGCGCGGCTCTCCAAGGCCTGATGCGGGGCTGCGTTGCAGCCCCCAGTATTACTGTTCGTCGGCGTGCGTCAGTTCCAGCACCCGGTCAACCAGCTTGTAAATACCGCCAGCCGCCTCACTGATCGACTTCGCCTCCATGTACGCCGGCGTAGTCACCAGCTTGCGCTGGGTATCTTCGACAATATCGTGCACATCGCACACTTCATGGGTGCCGCCCATCTTTTCTACCGCCGCCGCAGTGTCGGCATCGCTACCGATGGTGCAGACCACGCCCGGCCCGTAGATTTTCGCCGCCAGCGCCGGCGAGATGCAGATCAGGCCAACCGGCTTGCACGCAGCGGCAAACGCCTCGGCCAACTGCAGCACATCCGGGTTGACGCTGCAGTTGGCGCCTTCCACGGCAAAGTTGGACAAGTTCTTCGCGGCACCGAAGCCGCCCGGCACGATCAGCGCATCGAATTCCTCGACCTTGGCCTCGCGGACGTCCTTGACCTCGCCGCGAGCAATGCGTGCAGATTCCACCAATACATTGCGTGACTCGGCCATCTCCTCGCCGGTCAGGTGGTTGATTACATGCATCTGCGCAATGTCCGGCGCAAAGCACTGCACCTGCGCCCCACGCTGGTCGAGGCGCAGCAGGGTGATCACGCTTTCGTGGATTTCGGCGCCGTCATACACGCCACAGCCGGAAAGAATCACCGCTACTTTTTTTGTCATGTTTAAAGCTCCAGTTGTGTAGCGCCTGTGAGATCGAGCGCCGCCGCGCGGCGCATCGCGAGCTGGCGCTCGCTCCTAAGGTTGATTCGGGCCCGTCATGCTTGTGACAGGCGCGCTACAGCCTTTGTTCGCATGACACGATAGCAAGCCATGCTTCAAAGCGGTCGCCCGAAAACACCACAGGAACAATTGGCCCGAAACAAACGTAGGCGCGGGCGGCGCTCGGTGCGCGCACCACCTCAAAACGCAAGACAGGCTCCGCGCTACTGGTGGTCGTGCCGCTCCTCTGGTGCCTGGCCTGCCGCCTTGCGCTCCGCACGCATGGCGCGGAAGCGCCGACGCAGCCACAGCAGGCCGCCCAGCGCCAGCAGGCCACCGAGCACCCATAGTTCGTAGCGTTTCACATTGCCCAGCAGGCCTTCGAGGATGGCGCCGAAGTGGTAGGCGGCCGCACCCAGGGCAATGGCCCAGATGGCCGCGCCAATGCCGTTCAGTAGCAGGTAGCGGCGGGGCGGATAGCCTGACAGGCCGATCGCCACGGGCATGACTGTGCGCAAGCCATAGACGAAGCGAAAACTCAGCACCCAGATATCGGGATGGCGGCGGATGTGACCCAGCGCCCGGTCACCCATGGCCTGCCAGCGCGGTTTGCGTGCCAGGATCCTGCGCCCGTGGCGGCGGCCCATGAAGTACCACAACTGGTCGCCCGCGTAGCTGCCGAAAAATGCCACCAAGCACACCAGGTTGATGTCCATGTAACCGCGGAACGCAAGGAATCCCGCAAGCACCAGGATGGTCTCGCCTTCGAAGAAGGTGCCTAGAAAAAGGGCAAAGTAGCCGAAATCCTGCAGGAATTGTTGAAGCATTTTCTGAGGTGCTGGCGAAATGAACGCGCAGCCTACCCCTTCGCGCGCGTTCGTGAAAGTGTCCAAATGTGTCTCGACGTGAACAATTCCTACAACGACAATGCCAGACGCCACGCGTCATGGCTTGCCCTGCTGTGTAACACAGGCGTCATAATGGGCGCTTATCTTGCCGCTCAATTGATGATAGGGCATTAACGTCCTCAGGAACGCCAGATGAATAATGAAGTGCTATCCCCTGTCGCGATCAAGGATGCTCACGAGCTCCCCGAAGAGATGGTGCAGACTCCGCCAGATCTGCCACCGGCAACCGAGCCAGAAGCGGAGCCAGCAGCGGAGCAGGTGGCCGAGCCTGCGGCCCCGGCCCCGGCACCTGCACCGGCCCCGGCAATCGCCGTGCCTGGCCTGGACGACAGCAGCCTGTACATTCATCGCGAACTTTCGCAGCTGCAGTTCAACATCCGCGTGCTGGAGCAGGCACTGGACGAGAACTACCCGCTGCTTGAACGCCTCAAGTTCCTGCTGATCTTCTCCAGCAACCTGGACGAGTTCTTCGAGATCCGCGTTGCCGGCCTCAAGAAGCAGATCAACTTCGCCCGCGAACAGGCTGGCGCAGACGGCCTGCAGCCGCACCAGGCACTGGCGCGCATCAGCGAGCTGGTGCACTACGAGGTGGAACGTCAGTACGCTATCCTCAACGACGTGCTGTTGCCGGAGCTGGAAAAACACCATATCCGCTTCATCCGCCGCCGTTACTGGACGCCCAAGCTCAAGACCTGGGTGCGCCGCTACTTCCGCGACGAAATTGCCCCGATCATTACCCCGATCGGCCTCGACCCGACCCACCCGTTCCCGTTGCTGGTGAACAAGAGCCTGAACTTCATTGTCGAGCTAGAGGGTGTCGACGCCTTCGGTCGTGATTCGGGCCTTGCGATCATTCCTGCCCCGCGCCTGTTGCCGCGGGTGATCCGGGTGCCGGAAGAGGTGGGTGGCCCGGGGGCCAACTACGTCTTCCTGTCGTCGATGATCCACGCGCACGCCGATGACCTGTTCCAGGGCATGAAGGTAAAGGGCTGCTACCAGTTCCGCCTGACCCGTAACGCCGACCTGGCGCTGGACTCCGAAGAGGTCGACGACCTGGCACGCGCCCTGCGCGGCGAGCTGTTCTCACGCCGCTACGGCGACGCCGTGCGGCTGGAAGTGGCCGATACCTGCCCGAAACACCTTTCGGACTACCTGCTCAAGCAGTTCAGCCTCAGCGAAAGCGAGCTGTACCAGGTCAATGGCCCGGTCAACCTTACCCGCCTGTTCAGCATCACCGGTCTGGACAGCCACCCCGAGCTGCAGTACACGCCGTTCACCCCGGCGATCCCCAAGCTGCTGCAGAACGCCGACAACATCTTCAGCGTGATCGGCAAGCAGGACATCCTGCTGATGCACCCGTTCGAGTCTTTCACCCCGGTCATCGATCTGCTGCGCCAGGCCGCCAAGGACCCGCACGTGCTTGCCGTGCGCCAGACCCTCTACCGCTCCGGGGCCAACTCGGAAATCGTCGATGCGCTGGTGGATGCTGCGCGTAACGGCAAGGAGGTCACGGCGGTGATCGAGCTGCGTGCGCGCTTCGACGAAGAGTCCAACCTGCAGATGGCCAGCCGCCTGCAAGCGGCCGGTGCCGTTGTGATCTACGGCGTCGTTGGCTTCAAGACCCACGCCAAAATGATGCTGATTCTGCGCCGCGAGCAGGGCGAGATCGTGCGTTATGCGCACCTGGGCACCGGCAACTATCACGCCGGCAACGCTCGTCTTTATACCGACTACAGCCTGCTGACCTCTGACGATGCCCTCACCGAAGACGTCGGCAAGCTGTTCAGCCAGCTGATCGGCATGGGCAAGACCCTGCGCATGAAGAAGCTGCTGCACGCGCCGTTCACCCTGAAAAAGGGCATGCTCGACATGATTGCGCGGGAAACCCAGTTCGCCCTTGAGGGCAAGCCGGCGCACATCATCGCCAAGTTCAACTCGCTGACCGACGCCAAGGTCATCAAGGCGCTGTACAAGGCCAGCCAGTCGGGCGTGAAGATCGACCTGGTGGTACGCGGCATGTGCTGCCTGCGCCCTGGCATACCGGGGGTTTCGCACAATATCCAGGTGCGCTCGATTATTGGCCGCTTCCTTGAGCACACGCGGGTGTTCTACTTCCTCAATGGCGGCGAAGAGCAGATCTACCTGTCCAGCGCCGACTGGATGGAGCGTAACCTCGACAAGCGTGTCGAGACCTGCTTCCCGGTCGAGGGCAAGAAGTTGTTGCTGCGGGTGAAAAAGGAACTGGAAGGCTACCTGACCGACAACACCCACGCCTGGACCTTGCAGCCAGACGGGCGTTACGTGCGCAGCACACCGACCGGCAACCAGAACCCGCGCAGTGCCCAGGCGACCCTGCTGGAGCGCCTGAGCAACCCGGTCCTCAACGTACGCTGAGGACGAAGCCGACCCGGGCCAGCCACTCCGCCTCGTTGGCGAAGTCGGCCTGGGTCAGCTGGTTCTGTTCCAGCCAGCCTTCCGGGAAGGCCACATCGAGGCTGTCGTCGGCGGCCTTGAGTTGTACTTTCGGCATTTGCTGGTTGCCACGAATGTGGTGGAACAGGATGGCGAAGCGCAGCAGCACGCACAGGCGCAGCAGTTTTACCCCTTCCTCACCCAGCTCGGCGATCTTGTCTTTCGGGATGTTGCGACGGTGACCGCGTACCAGCAAGGCCATCATCTGCTGGTCCTCGCGGGAGAAGCCCGAAAGATCGGAGTGTTCGATCAGGTAGGCGCCGTGCTTGTGATAGTGATAGTGGGCGATATCCAACCCTATTTCGTGCACTTTCGCTGCCCAGCCCAGCAGATCGCGCCAATTTCCGTCTTTCAGCTGCCATGCTTCGGCGACCTGGTCGAAGGCGTGCAGGGCCTTGCGTTCGACGCGGGCGGCCTGGCCCTGGTCGACATGGTAACGCTCCATCAGTGAGTTCAGGGTGCGCTCGCGCACGTCCTCGTGATGGTGGCGGCCGAGCAGGTCGAACAGCACGCCCTCGCGCAATGCGCCGTCGCAGTGGTCCATGCGCTGCAGTTCCAGGGCGTCGAAGATTGCTTCGAGAATCGCCATGCCGGCCGGGAAAATGGCGCGACGATCTGGTTTGACGCCGTCAAAGTCGATCTTGTCGACCTCGCCCAGCTTGAACATCTTGCGCTTGACCCAGGCCAGGCCTTCGGCATTGACCTCGCCGTTGCCCAGGCCGCCCGCCTTGATCGCGGCGCCGATCGCGCGAATGGTCCCGGACGAGCCGATGGCCTCATCCCAGGTCAGGCGATGCAGGGCGTTCTCGATGCTCATCAGCTCCAGGCGCGCGGCGGTGTAGGCCTGGGCATAGCGGGCCGGGGTAATCTTGCCGTCGCGGAAGTAGCGCTGGGTGAAGCTGACGCAACCCATCTGCAGGCTTTCGCGCAACAGTGGCTCGAAGCGCTGGCCAATGATGAACTCGGTACTGCCGCCACCGATGTCGGCGACCAAGCGCTTACCAGGGGTGTCAGCCAGGGTGTGTGATACACCCAGGTAGATCAGGCGCGCCTCTTCACGGCCAGAAATGACCTCGACCGGGTGGCCGAGGATAGCCTCGGCGCGCTGGATGAATTCGTTGCGGTTGCGCGCTTCGCGCAGGGCGTTGGTACCGACGATGCGCACGGAGCCAGCCGGCATGCCGTTGATCAGTTGGGAAAAGCGCTTGAGGCAATCCAGGCCTCGTTCCATCGCCTCTTCACTGAGCTTGCGGTCTTCGTCGATGCCGGCGGCAAGCTGAACCTTCTCGCCGAGCCGCTCAAGGATGCGGATTTCGGTATGGTGGGCCTTGGCCACGACCATGTGGAAACTGTTGGAGCCAAGGTCGATGGCGGCGATCAGGGACAGGTTCTTCGCGATGGTATGCGGCATGATCTGGTTGTTCTCGGTCGTTAACCCGGCAATCGTGCCACGATAGCAGGCTGTCGCCAACGCGTGACACGCCAGGCCTTGATGCAAGGCAATGTGCCATTCGATGCTATGACACTTGTATGACAGTTTCGATTCGCGGCCTCTTGCACAACTATAGTTACACTCAATCGTCCGCGGCTTCCTGTCGAGCGTGGGTGCGGCTATCATGGGCCACGTTTTTTTGCTTACGACCCTGGAGATATCCATGAGCAGCGATCTGATCAAACACGTCACCGACGCCACCTTCGACGCCGAAGTCTTGCAGGCTCAAGGCCCGGTGCTGGTCGACTACTGGGCTGAATGGTGCGGTCCGTGCAAGATGATCGCTCCGGTTCTGGACGACATCGCCTCCACCTACGAGGGCAAGCTGACCGTCGCCAAGCTGAACATCGACGACAACCAGGAAACCCCGGCCAAGCACGGCGTGCGTGGTATCCCGACGCTGATGCTGTTCAAGAACGGCAACGTCGAAGCGACCAAGGTTGGCGCGCTGTCGAAATCGCAGCTGGCCGCGTTCCTCGACGCCCACCTGTGATGTGAAGAGCCCCGCGAATGCGGGGCTTTTTTTTTGCCTCTGCAAGGCTGCCAAGCCCCCCTGTAGACGCAGCGTTCTGCTGCGAAAGGGCCGGCTATGCCGGGATGGTCGCTGCGGCTGGTGGCCTCTTAGCAGCACCAGGCTACTTCTGTCGCAGAGTGTGCTGTCGCTGAAAATGGCAGGGCAAAACCACTAGACGTCGAAAAAAGCAAGTGTTACATTCGGCCTCGCACTGCTTCTCCAGTGCCCTCTACACGCCGTCGCCGAAGCATCCCTAATTCGAATCAGTACGCGATCCTGTCGCCATCTAGCGGCGCGGCTTCATTAAGCCAAAGCTTAATTCTCCCTTCTTACATGATTACGTCATTCCCCTTATGAACCTGACTGAACTCAAGCAAAAGCCGATTACCGATCTTTTGGAAATGGCCGAACAGATGGGCATCGAAAACATGGCCCGTTCGCGCAAACAGGACGTGATTTTCGCCCTGCTGAAAAAGCACGCGAAAAGCGGCGAAGAGATCTCGGGTGACGGCGTGCTGGAGATCCTCCAGGATGGTTTCGGTTTCCTGCGTTCGGCTGATGCGTCCTACCTGGCCGGCCCCGATGACATTTACGTCTCGCCTAGCCAGATCCGCCGCTTCAACCTGCGTACCGGCGACACCATCGTCGGCAAGATCCGCCCGCCGAAGGAAGGGGAGCGTTACTTCGCCCTGCTGAAGGTTGATACCATCAACTTCGACCGCCCGGAAAACGCGAAGAACAAGATCCTGTTCGAAAACCTGACGCCGCTGTTCCCGAACAAGCGCCTGAAGATGGAAGCCGGTAACGGCTCCACCGAAGACCTGACCGGTCGCGTCATCGACCTGTGCGCCCCGATCGGCAAAGGCCAGCGTGGCCTGATCGTTGCTCCGCCGAAAGCCGGTAAGACGATCATGCTGCAGAACATCGCGGCGAACATTACGCGCAACAACCCCGAGTGCCACCTGATCGTCCTGCTGATCGACGAGCGCCCGGAAGAAGTAACCGAAATGCAGCGCACCGTGCGCGGCGAAGTGGTTGCCTCTACCTTCGACGAGCCGCCAACCCGCCACGTGCAGGTTGCTGAAATGGTGATCGAGAAGGCCAAGCGCCTGGTCGAGCACAAGAAGGATGTGGTTATCCTGCTGGACTCCATCACCCGTCTGGCACGTGCCTACAACACCGTGATCCCGAGCTCCGGCAAGGTGCTGACCGGTGGTGTCGACGCCCACGCCCTGGAGAAGCCGAAGCGCTTCTTCGGTGCTGCGCGTAACATCGAAGAGGGCGGCTCGCTGACCATTATCGCCACCGCGCTGGTCGAAACCGGCTCGAAGATGGACGAAGTGATCTACGAAGAGTTCAAGGGTACCGGTAACATGGAGCTGCCACTGGACCGCCGCATCGCCGAGAAGCGTGTGTTCCCGGCCATCAACATCAACCGCTCCGGCACCCGCCGCGAAGAGCTGCTGACTGCCGATGACGAACTGCAACGCATGTGGATCCTGCGCAAGCTGCTGCACCCGATGGACGAAATCGCCGCCATCGAGTTCCTGGTCGACAAGCTCAAGCAGACCAAGACCAACGACGAGTTCTTCCTGTCGATGAAGCGTAAGTAAGCTTCCCGACCAGGCAGTAATTGGGGCCGCTTCGCGCCCCTTCGCGGGCGTGTCCGCGAAGGGCTGCGAAGCGGCCCCAATGCATTTTCGCCCCAAACAAAGCCCGAACGGCGCTACACTCTGCACCCCGACCGATACGGCCAACACGAGGCTCCTGCATGCAGTATCGCGACTTGCGCGACTTCATCCGTGGCCTGGAACAGCGCGGCGAGCTCAAGCGCATCCAGGTTCCGATCTCCCCCGTCCTGGAAATGACCGAGGTCTGCGACCGCACCCTGCGTGCCAAGGGCCCGGCATTGCTGTTCGAAAAGCCCACCGGCTTCGACATCCCGGTGCTCGGCAACCTCTTTGGCACTCCGGAGCGCGTGGCCATGGGCATGGGCGCGGAGTCGGTCGATGAGCTGCGCGAAATCGGCAAGCTGCTGGCCTTCCTCAAAGAGCCGGAGCCGCCGAAGGGCCTGAAGGACGCCTGGTCGAAGCTACCGATCTTCAAAAAGGTCGTGTCGATGGCGCCGAAAGTCGTCAAGGACGCGGTATGCCAGGAAGTGGTGGTCGAGGGTGACGACGTCGACCTCGGTGCGTTGCCGATCCAGCATTGCTGGCCAGGCGACGTGGCGCCGCTGATCACCTGGGGCCTCACCGTGACCCGCGGCCCGAACAAGGACCGCCAGAACCTGGGCATCTACCGCCAGCAGGTAATCGGTCGCAACAAGGTCATCATGCGTTGGCTCAGCCACCGTGGTGGCGCCCTCGACTACCGCGAGTGGTGCGAGAAGAACCCCGGCCAGCCGTTTCCGGTTGCAGTCGCCCTGGGCGCTGACCCGGCGACCATTCTTGGCGCCGTGACCCCGGTACCGGATACGCTCTCTGAATATGCCTTCGCCGGCTTGCTGCGTGGCAACCGTACCGAGCTGGTCAAGTGCCGTGGCAGTAACCTGCAGGTGCCGGCCACTGCCGAAATAATCCTCGAAGGCGTGATCCACCAGGGTGAAATGGCCCCGGAAGGCCCTTACGGCGACCACACCGGCTACTACAACGAAGTGGACAGCTTCCCGGTGTTCACCGTCGAGCGCATCACCCACCGGCAGAAGCCGATCTACCACAGCACCTACACCGGCCGACCGCCAGATGAGCCGGCCATTCTGGGTGTGGCGCTGAACGAAGTGTTCGTGCCGATCCTGCAGAAGCAGTTCCCGGAAATCACCGACTTCTACCTGCCGCCGGAAGGCTGCTCGTACCGCATGGCGGTGGTGACGATGAAGAAGCAGTACCCGGGCCACGCCAAGCGCGTGATGTTGGGTGTGTGGTCGTTCCTGCGACAGTTCATGTACACCAAGTTCGTTATTGTCACCGATGACGACATCAACGCCCGTGACTGGAACGATGTGATCTGGGCCATTACCACGCGCATGGACCCCAAGCGTGATACGGTGATGATCGATAACACCCCGATCGACTACCTCGATTTTGCGTCGCCGGTATCCGGGCTGGGGTCGAAGATGGGCCTGGACGCCACGCACAAGTGGCCGGGTGAGACAACACGCGAATGGGGGCGGGTCATCGTCAAGGACGAAGCCGTCACCCGCCGTATCGATGAGCTGTGGGACCAGTTGGGAATAGATTGATGCAGGTAACGTTGCAGCCGTCCGGGGCGGTGCTGGCGCTCGAACCCGGGGAACGGATCCTGGATGGAGCGCGGCGGCTGGGCTATGACTGCCCTAACAGCTGCCGCAATGGCAATTGCCATGTCTGCGCCGCGTTGTTGGTCGAAGGCCGGGTACGCCAAAATGGCGAAGTCCGCGACCATGGCGAATTGTTCACCTGCATTGCCGAACCGCTGGAGGACTGTGTGTTGCTCTGGGATGGTGTGCTCGCCCTGGGCGAGCTGCCAGTGCGCAAGCTGGCGTGCAGTGTCAGTGAGTGCGTCGACGTGGGTGGCGACGTCTGGCGGGTACGTCTGCGCGCGCCAGCCGGCAAGCCGCTGCGCTATCACGCCGGGCAGTACCTGATGATCGAGCGTGAGGGCGGCAAGCAGGCGGCCTTCTCGCTGGCTTCCGCGCCGCACGCCGGGCGTGAGCTGGAGTTGCATGTGCTGGCGCGTGAGCCCAGTGCGCTGCAACTGATCGAACAGCTCAAGCGCGACGGCCTGGCGCGCATCGAAATGCCTTTTGGCGACACTCACCTTGCCGAGTTGCCCGACGGCCCGCTGGTTTTGATTGCCGCCGGTACTGGCATGGGCCAGATGCACAGCCTGGTTGAGCATTGCCGGGCCAAGGGTTTCAAGCACCCCGTTCACCTGTACTGGGGCGTGCGCCGGCCCGAAGACTTCTACCAGATCGAGCACTGGGACGAATGGCAGCGCCTGCCCAACTTGTTCCTGCACCAGGTGGTCAGCGACCTGTGCGGCTGGGAAGGCCGTTGCGGCATGCTGCATGAAGCGGTTTGCGAGGACATTGCCGATCTCAATACCGTGCATGTCTATGCCAGCGGCTCGCCCAACATGATCTACGCCACCCTCGACGCCCTTGTCGAAGCCGGCATGGATGCGCACCGCATGCGTGCTGATGTGTTCGCCTACGCGCCGCGTGCTTAATAACCGAAGTTGGCAAGTACGGGTATAAGGCGGTAATTGTTACCGCCTTGGCTAATAACTTTCACGGTTTGCGAAACAGTACTTCCCGGTCGTCGGGGCCGCGCATGAAACGCTGCTGTCAGGGCTTGAGTATTTCTGCAAATCTGGCCTATGGTTACTGTAAGCAGCCTTGGTTTACAGGCCTTGGGCTGCTTCTATATCGAATCGCGCTTCATCCGTAGTTCATAGGGATAATGGCGGCAGCTTATGTCGGCACTTGAAAGTATGTCTTGGAAAGTTTCATATCCACCGACACTCGACTTCGGTCAGCAACATACCAACGAACAGTTGTTCCACTCCATGAAAACAACCATGTCTCGGCACCAGGGTGGGCCGGTGTGGCTGTTTGCGTATGGTTCGTTGATTTGGCGCCCGGAGTGCAACTCGGTGGAACGCCAGCGTGCGCGGGTACATGGTTATCACCGTGGCTTGTACTTGTGGTCGCACGAGCATCGCGGTACCCCTGAAACTCCCGGCCTGGTGTTTGGGCTGGACCGGGGTGGCTCTTGCAGCGGTTTTGCCTACCGGCTGGATGAAAGCAACCTGGACGATTCGTTGATGGCCCTGTGGCAACGCGAGATGCCCTACCCGGCGTACCGGCCGCATTGGCTGAACTGCCGCCTGGGCGATGGCAGCAAGGTGCAAGCCTTGGGCTTTGTGCTGGAGCGGCATTTGCCGTGCTATGCCGGCAACCTGCCAGACACTTTGCTCAGCCAGATCCTGGCGAGTGCCAAGGGGCGCTATGGCAGCACGCGCGATTATGTCGAGCAGACCTTGCATGCCCTGCGCAGCCACCAGATGCCTGATCGCAACCTCGAAGCACGGTTTCGCCGTTGCCATGACCTGCGGGAAGTGTGACTGATCGGTGCCGGTCGCTTTGCGGGTAGACCTGCTCCTACCTGCGCAGAGGCCAGCACTGTCACCAGAAAACCTGAGGCTTATCTGGCGAGCACCACCAACTTACCCACAGCCTGTCGCTGCCCCAGCTTCTCAATGGCAGCGCCTGCCTCGGCCAGTGGATAAGTCTGCGACACCAGCGGCTTCAATTTACCTTCGGCATGCCAGGCAAACAGCTGCTTGAAGTTGGCCGCATTATCCTCGGGCTGGCGTTGTGCAAACGCCCCCCAGAACACCCCCAGCACCGCGGCGCCCTTGAGCAGCACCAGGTTGGCCGCCAATTGCGGGATGGTCCCGCTGGCAAACCCCACCACCAGCAACCGGCCGTTCCAGGCCAACCCGCGCACCGCCTGCTCGAACAGCTCGCCGCCGACCGGGTCGTAGATCACGTCCACACCCTGGCCACCGGTCAGGCGCTTGATCTCTTCGCGCAGGCTGGCCTGGCTGTAGTCGATCAGCTCATCCGCCCCGGCCGCCTTTGCCACGGCCAGTTTCTCGGCATTGCTGGCGGCGGCAATGACCCGCGCGCCCATGGCCTTGCCGATCTCAACCGCCGCCAGGCCGACCCCGCCGGACGCGCCCAGCACCAGCAGGGTTTCGCCCGCCTGCAGTTGGCCACGCTGGCGCAGGGCGTGCATCGACGTACCATAGGTCATGCCGAATGCCGCAGCGGTGGTGAAGTCCATGCTGGTCGGGACCGGCAGCACGTTGTAGAACGGCACTGCCACCTGCTCGGCAAATGCGCCCCAGCCAGTGAGTGCCATGACCCGGTCGCCGACCTTGAAGGCACCGGCCTTTTCCCCGACCGCAGCGACCACACCTGCCGCCTCGCCACCGGGAGAGAACGGCAGTGGTGGCTGGAACTGGTACTTGCCTTCAATGATCAGGGTGTCGGGAAAGTTGACCCCGGCAGCCTGCACGTCCAGCAGGATCTCGTTTTTCTTCGGCAGGGGGCTGGCTACCTCTTCCAGCACCAGGTTGCGCGCCGGGCCGAGGGTTTTGCACAACACAGCTTTCATCGGGGCTATTCCTTTGCGGGTAGTGGCCGATAAGTGTAGGAGGGCCGTTTGCCGGGTCAACGAGCATGGTCCTCCCTGATGGGCCGGCATAAGCCCGGGCTTGGGTTTGAGCGGTGTGCTGGGTAAGCTGGCGCCAACTGTATTGAGGAGCGAATTCGTGAAAGCGTGGATCTTGATGGTACTGGCGCTGCTGCTGCCGGCTGCGGCCATGGCCGAGGAAGCCAAGGAAGGGGCGCCCAAGGTCGCCTACATCAGCTTGAGCCCGCCCTTTGTCGGCAACTATGCCCTCGATGGCGGCCCGCGCCTGCGCGTTTACAAGGCCGATGTGGCCCTGCGTGTGACTGGCGACGAAGCCGCCAAGGCGGTCCAGCACCACGAACCGCTGATTCGTAACCAGCTGGTGGCGCTGTTCACCCAGCAGACCGTAGACAGCATGAGCAACGTCGAGGCCAAGGAACACCTTCGCCAGGAAGCGCTGAAGCAGGTACAGCAGGTGCTGGAAGCTGAAGAGGGCAAGCCGATCGTAGAAGACCTGCTGTTCAACAACCTGATCGTGCAGTAATTCCCGTCGCGTTAGCTGTAGCGCCTGTTCTGTCGAGCGCCGCCCGCGCGGCGCTCGATTTCAATCACGCGTCATGACTCAAGGCGAACGCTTCAGGCTCACCCTGCCAGCGCAACGATCGCCGCCCATTGCTCCTCGGTCACTGGCATTACCGACAATCGTGTGCCTTTCTGCACCAGCGGTAACGCCTCCAGCGCGCTCTGCTGCTTCAGCAGCCCCAGCCCCAGCACCTGGCGGAATGTCTTCACGTGTGCAACATCCACCGCTGTCCACGCATTCTTCTCTGCCGTGGCCTTGGCATCGTAGTAGTGGCTCTGCGGGTCCAGCGCGGTCGGGTCGGGGTAGGCTGCGCGAATGATTTTGCCAATGCCGGCAATACCGGGCTGCGGGCAGCTGGAGTGGTAGAAGAAGAACGCGTCCCCCACGCTCATGGCGCGCAAGAAATTGCGTGCCTGATAGTTGCGCACGCCGTCCCAGCGCGCTTCGCCCAGGCGGCCGAGGGCTTCGATGGAGAGCTCGTCGGGCTCGGATTTCATCAGCCAGTAGGCCATGGATGCAGCTCCTGAAAAGGTTTGAAATAACCTGTTGCACGAAACCGACAGCCGGTTGGCGTCAAGGTTTGCGTGCAGACGCAGGTTGTCGGAAAATGCGCCCCGTTTAAAGCGCGATGCTCCGGTGGTGCCCAGAATACCGCCGAGCCTGAACAGTTTGCCTTGGGGGGCAATCTTCCATGTATCAACGTAAAAAACCGGATCTGCTGTGGATCCTGGTCTTCATTTTTGGCCTGGGTGTGGTCACTACCGGTTATGCGCAAGGGTTCTGGGAGCGCAAGCTGGACAACGCCTATCAAACGCCGGTCGAAGCCAGTCAGCCGCAACGTTGATACGCCCGCTGGTGCCGCTCAACGCGGCGCCAGGTACCAGCCACGGTCCGAGACCGTGCCTTGCAGTGGTACATCCCAACTGGCCTGGGCCAGCCGCTCGACCTTCTGGCATTCGTGCGCCAACCCTAGTAGCAAAGGTTTCTTCCAGGTCTGTCGACGTGCCTGGTAAGCCAGGCTGCGGTCATAGAACCCCCCGCCCATTCCCAGGCGACCCCCCATTTCATCGAAACCGACCAGCGGTAGCAGGATCAGGTCTAGCGCCCAGATCGGCCGTTGGCGCTTGCGCTCGGTAACCGGCTCGGGAATACGAAAACGGTTGGGCCGGAGCTTTTCGCCCTGTTCGAAGCGCTGGAACACCATGCGCGTGCGCGGCCAGGCATGCAGCACCGGCAGGTAAGTGCGCTTGCCGCGGCGTTGGGCTTCGCGCAGTAACAGGCAGGGGTCGATTTCGCCGTCATTGGGCAGATAAAGGGCAATGTGCCTGGCGCGGCGAAACAGCGGGTGCTGCGCCAGCTGGCGGTACAGGCCAAGGGTGGCCTGGCGTTGCTGGGCCGGGGTAAGGGCGCGGCGGGCATTGCGGAGCAGGCGACGAAGCTGGGGGCGGGTGAGCGGCGCGGTGTCGGTCATGGCACAAGCGATCCCAGGGTGCTGGCCGATGAGCTCGGCCAAAACGAATTGCCCGCCAATAAAGGCGGGCAAGAAATTCAGGCTCCCCGACAAGACCGCTATCGGTGTAGCCCTTGAACCCGAAAGTTCAAGGTGGAGATTGCAGGGGGCGTTAAGGCTTTCCGTCGGGCGGACATGCACACCGGCCCCAGCGTGCAACCCCCGTGGTTGTGCGTATCGGCTCAGGGACATAACCGACTGGCGCATCCCCCAGGGAGTGGCGCCAGTATACCAATCTCAGTCGATTTTGGTACCCGTGTCGTCGGACAAAGCCTTGTCCACCCGATCCAGCAGGTCGCGCACCTGTTCGCGGTTGGTGCTGGTGACCGGCGCAGCGCTGCGGTCTTCCTGACGGTGCAGCATTTCGTGGGTAATGTTCAATGCCGCCATGACCGCAATGCGGTCGGCGCCGATCACCTTGCCGCTGCTGCGGATCTCGCGCATCTTGCTGTCCAGGTAGCGGGCGGCGCTGACCAGGTTGTTGCGCTCTTCCGGCGGGCAGATGATCGAGTATTCCTTGTCGAGGATCTGCACGGTGACGCTATTGCTTGAACTCATGAGTCTTGCTCCAGGGCCTTGAGGCGTAAAATCATCGACTCGACCTTGCGCTTGGCGATCTCGTTCTTTTCGATGAGGTGGGCGCGCTCTTCGCGCCAGGATTTTTCCTGAGCTACTAGGAGTGCATTTTGCCGTTTTAGTTGCTCGACGCGCTCGATCAGCAACTCGAATCGGCTCATCAGTGCCTGCAGGTCATTCTCTTGCGTGGGTTGCACTCGATTCGCTCCGTCGTTGAGTCACCTGCGATGATGCCGCTCCCTGGGCGGCGACGGCCAGTGCCGATGGTCTTGGCGCGCCTGCCGGTGCTAGGATACAAGGTCTTCATTCTAGTCATTGCGCCGTCTGGCGCCTAGCAGCCCATGCCCAATACCCAATCGCCCTACATCGCCTTCGCCATGCTGCTCTCGAGCAATGGCCATCCTGTCACCCCGGCCGAACTGCACGGCCTGCTGATCGGCCGCAGTTGCGCCGGCGCCGGCTTCGAAGCCGACGCCTGGCTGGCCGATGCCGCCCAACTGCTGGAAACCGAGCCCGGTGATACCGTGCGCAACGCCCTGGTGGGCCTGCAGGAAATGGTCAAGGGCGAGCTAACCAGCGACGACATGGCCATTGTCCTCCTGCTGCCTTCCGACGACGCTGCACTGCGTGACCGCGCCACCGCGCTGGGCCAGTGGTGCCAAGGTTTCATCACCGGTTTTGGCTTGAACGCCGGCGGCAAGGACTTGTCCGACGAGGCCAAGGAAGTGCTGCAGGACCTGGTAGCCATTTCCCAGGTGCAGGAAGCCCTCGAGGAGTCCGAAGACGGCGAGAGCGACTACATGGAGGTCATGGAGTACCTGCGCGTGGCGCCACTGCTGCTGTTCTCCGAGCTGGCCAAGCCGGCCGCACCCGCGCCCAAGCCATCGTTGCACTGATCAACCGGGGGTAGTCTGCCCATGAGCCACATTCCCAAGGCCGAGTATGCCCGGCGGCGCAAGGCGCTGATGGCGCAGATGGTCCCCAACAGCATCGCCATCCTGCCTGCCGCCGCAGTTGCCATCCGCAACCGCGACGTCGAGCACGTGTACCGCCAGGACAGTGACTTCCAGTACCTCAGCGGTTTTCCCGAGCCGGAGGCGGTGATCGCTCTGATCCCTGGGCGCGAGCATGGCGAGTACGTGCTGTTCTGCCGTGAACGCAACCCCGAGCGCGAGCTGTGGGACGGCCTGCGAGCGGGCCAGGAAGGCGCGGTGAGTGATTTTGGTGCCGACGATGCCTTCCCCATCACCGATATCGACGAGATCCTGCCAGGCCTGATCGAAGGCCGCGAGCGGGTGTACAGCGCCATGGGCAGCAACCCCGAATTCGATCGCCGGCTGATGGACTGGATCAACGTGATCCGCTCCAAGGCCCGCCTGGGCGCCCAGCCGCCGAACGAGTTCGTTGCGCTGGATCATCTGCTGCATGACATGCGCCTGTATAAATCGGCAGCGGAAGTGAAGGTGATGCGTGCGGCTGCAGACATTTCTGCACGGGCCCACGTGCGGGCCATGCAGGCCTGCCGGGCCGGGCTGCATGAATACAGCCTGGAAGCCGAGCTGGACTACGAATTCCGCAAGGGCGGGGCAAAAATGCCAGCCTACGGTTCGATCGTCGCAGCCGGGCGTAATGGCTGCATCCTGCACTACCAGCAGAATGACGCGCCGCTCAAGGAGGGTGACCTGGTGCTGATCGACGCAGGTTGCGAAATCGACTGCTACGCCAGTGACATCACTCGCACCTTCCCGGTTAGCGGCCGTTTTTCGCCTGAGCAGAAGGCCATCTACGAGCTGGTGCTCAAGGCGCAGGCGGCGGCGTTTGCCGAAATCGCCCCCGGCAAGCACTGGAACCACGCCCACGAGGCGACCGTGCGGGTCATTACCGCAGGCTTGGTGGAGCTCGGCCTGCTCGAAGGGGATGTGCAGGAGCTGATCGACAGCGAAGCCTATCGCGCCTTCTACATGCACCGCGCCGGCCACTGGCTGGGCATGGATGTGCACGATGTAGGCGAGTACAAGGTGGGCGGCGAGTGGCGCGTGCTGGAGCCCGGCATGGCGCTGACCGTCGAACCGGGTATCTACATTGGCGCCGACAACCAGGCTGTAGCCAGGAAGTGGCGCGGCATTGGGGTAAGGATCGAGGACGACGTGGTAGTCACCAAGAAAGGTTGTGAAATCCTGACGTCGGGCGTGCCACGCACGGTCGCCGAGATCGAGGCGCTGATGCAGGCCGCCCGCAAGGACGCTGCATGAACCGGGTAAACCTGGCGATCATCGGCGGTGGCCTGGTGGGTGCAAGCCTGGCCTTGGCCCTGCAGGCCGGGGCCAAGGCGCGTGGCTGGAAGATCCTGCTGATCGAGCCCTTCGCTCCCGGCGACAGCTACCAGCCCAGCTACGATGCGCGGTCCTCGGCATTGTCTTTCGGCACCCAGCAGATTTATCAGCAATTGGAACTGTGGCAGGTCATCGGCCGTCGCGCCGAACCGATCCGGCAGATTCACGTCTCCGACCGTGGCCGCTTTGGCGCCACGCGCCTGGATGCCTTGGAAGAGGGTGTGCCGGCGCTGGGCTACGTGGTGGAAAACGCCTGGCTCGGGCAATGCCTGTGGCAAGGGCTGGACAGTGACGTGGTGAGCTGGCGCTGCCCGGCGGAAGTGACCTCGATGCAGGCCATCGAAGGCGGCTACCGGTTGCGCCTGAACGACGACACCCAGCTGGAATGCGACCTCGCGGTACTGGCCGACGGCGGCCGTTCCGGCTTGCGCGAACAGCTGGGTATCCACGTACGCCATACGCCGTACCAGCAAAGCGCGTTGATCGCCAATATCACCCCCGGCGAGGCCCACGGTGGCCAGGCATTCGAGCGCTTCACCGCAGAAGGCCCGATGGCCCTGTTGCCACTGCCGGATAACCGCTGTGCGCTGGTGTGGACCCGCCAGGGCATGGACGCACGGCGGCTGGCCGACATCGACGAGCGCAGCTTCCTGCGCGAGCTGCAGGGTGAGTTCGGCTACCGCCTGGGGGCGCTTCGCCAGGTCGGCGCACGGCATCTCTACCCGCTGTCGTTGATCGAAGCCCAGGAGCAGGTGCGGCCGCATCTGGTGGTATTGGGCAACGCTGCGCACAGCCTGCACCCCATCGCTGGCCAGGGCTTCAACCTGTCGCTGCGTGACGTGCAGGCGCTGGCCGAGGCCCTGCTGGCTGGCCCGCAGCGGCCAGGCGACCTGACCACGCTGCAGGCTTACCACCAGCGTCAGCGCCTGGACCAGGCCATGACCATCGGCTTCTCCGACCAGGTCACCCGCCTGTTCGGCAGCAACCAGCCGTTGCTGGCCGCCGGGCGCAACCTGGGCCTGCTCGGGCTCGACCTGCTGCCACCGGCAAAAAGCTGGTTTGCCCGCCAGGCCATGGGCCTGGGCACTCGCCCCGACCCGCGGGGCCAGGCATGAGCAACGCGCGTAAACTGGCGCGCCGGGCGCGTATGCTGCGCTGGCTGCTGAACCTTTACCCACCTTACCTGGGCGCCGGCATTCGTGTGCAGCACATCAGCCCGGACCTGCGCAGCGTCAAGGTGGCGATGAAACTGACGCGCTGGAATCGCAACTACGTCGGTACCCAGTTCGGTGGCAGTTTGTACGCCATGACCGACCCGTTCTACATGCTGCTGCTGATCGAGCAACTGGGGCGGGAGTACATCGTCTGGGACAAGGCCGCCAGCATTGATTTCATCTCGCCGGGCAAAGGCCCGGTGTATGCCGAATTCCACGTCGATGACGCGCTGCTGGACGACATTCGCCAGCAGACCGCCACCGGCAAGAAGTGCCTGCCGCGTTTGCAGGTCGATATCCGCGATGGCGCTGGCGAGTTGGTGGCGCGGGTCGATAAAACCCTATATGTGCGGCTCAAGCCGCAAGCGAGGCTGGCGTAAAGCATGGAAATGCGCGCAGATCTGTTGATTGTCGGTGCCGGTATGGTCGGCAGCGCACTGGCCCTGGCGTTGCGCCACAGTGGCTTGCAAATCCTCTTGCTCGACGGTGGCCCGCTGACGGTCAAGCCATTCGATGCCCAGGCTCCGTTCGAACCGCGTGTCAGCGCGCTGTCAGCTGCCAGCCAGCGCATCCTCGAGCGCCTTGGCGCTTGGGACGGCATTGCCCAGCGGCGCGCCACGCCGTATTCCGACATGCATGTATGGGATGGCAGCGGCACCGGGCAGATTCATTTCTCGGCGGCCAGCGTGCATGCCCAGGTACTCGGCCATATTGTCGAGAACCGGGTGGTGCAGGACGGCCTGCTGGAGCGCCTGCACGACAGCGACATTGGCCTGCTGGCCAATGCGCGGCTGGAGCAGCTGCGCCGATCTGGCGATGAATGGCTGCTGACCCTGGCCGATGGCCGGCAACTGCGCGCGCCGCTGGTAATTGCTGCCGATGGCGCCAACTCGGCAGTGCGGCGCCTGGCTGGTTGTGAAACCCGCGAGTGGGATTACCTGCACCATGCCATCGTCACCAGCGTGCGTTGCAGCGGCGGGCACCAGGCCACGGCCTGGCAGCGCTTCACCGATGAAGGGCCATTGGCTTTTCTACCGTTGAGCCGCGATGGCCAGCAAGACTGGTGCTCGATCGTATGGTCGACCACCCCTGAGCATGCCGAGCAGCTGATGGCGATGGATGACGCGGCCTTCCTGCAGGCCCTGGAACGGGCCTTCGAAGGGCGCCTGGGGGACGTGCTGCAGGCCGACCCACGGGTGTGCGTGCCGCTGCGCCAGCGTCACGCCAAGCGCTATGTGGATGAAGGCCTGGCCTTGATCGGTGATGCTGCACACACCATTCACCCGCTGGCCGGGCAGGGTGTGAACCTGGGCTTTCTCGATGCGGCGGTGTTGGCCGAGGTGCTGGTCAATGCCTGCGAGCGCGGCGAGCGGCTGGCCGATGTGAAGGTGCTGAGCCGTTACGAGCGCCGGCGCATGCCACACAACCTGGCGTTGATGGCGGCGATGGAGGGCTTCGAGAGGTTGTTCCAGGCCGATCCGCTGCCGTTGCGCTGGTTGCGCAACAGCGGTTTGAAGCTGGTGGAGCAGATGCCTGAAGCCAAAGCGCTGTTTGTGCGTCAGGCGTTGGGTTTAAGTGGTGATCTGCCGGATCTGGCCAAGGCTTGAGCGTGCCGTGGCCGCGTTGCGGCCCTTTGCAACATCCGGTAACTGCTAGGTAGATGAGCCAGAAAATGGGATTCACTACCATTCGCACCTCTCATACCCTCCGAGGAGTGCTTTCCATGTTGCCACGCAAGCCCCTACTGGCCGCCCTGGCCCTGACTTTGTTCGGCGGCACCGCTCAAGCAGCGGACGAAGTGGTGGTGTACTCCTCGCGCATCGACGAGCTGATCAAGCCGGTGTTCGATGCCTATACCGCCAAGACCGGGGTCAAGGTCAAGTTCATCACCGACAAGGAAGCCCCGCTGATGCAGCGCATCAAGGCCGAGGGCGAAAACGGCGTGGCCGACCTGCTGCTGACGGTCGATGCCGGCAACTTGTGGCAGGCCGAGCAAATGGGCATCCTGCAGCCGATCAAGTCCGACATCATCGACCAGAACATTCCGCCACAGTACCGCGCCTCGTCCCATGACTGGACTGGTCTGAGCCTGCGTGCGCGCACCATCATCTACTCCACCGAGCGGGTCAAGCCGGCAGAGCTGAGCACCTACGAGGCGCTGGCCGACAAACAGTGGGAAGGCCGCCTGTGCCTGCGCACGGCGAAGAAGGTGTACAACCAGTCGCTGACCGCTACCCTGATCGAAACCCATGGCGAGGCGAAGACCGAGCAGATTGTCAAAGGCTGGGTCAACAACCTGTCCACCGACGTGTTCTCCGACGACAATGCGGTGATCCAGGCCATCGAGGCCGGCCAGTGTGACGTGGGCGTGGTCAACACCTACTACTACGGCCGCCTGCACAAGCAGAACCCGCAACTGCCGGTGAAAATCTTCTGGCCCAACCAGGGCGACCGTGGCGTACATGTGAACCTGTCGGGCATTGGCCTGACCAAGCATGCGCCACACCCGGAAGCCGCGAAGAAACTGGTGGAGTGGATGACCGGCGAAGAAGCTCAGAAGCTGTTTGCCGACATCAACCAGGAATTCCCGGCCAACCCGAAGGTCAAGCCATCGGATGAAGTGGCAGCGTGGGGTAGCTTCAAGGCCGACAGCATTCCGGTGGAAATTGCCGGCAAGCGCCAGGCTGAAGCTATCCGCCTGATGGATCGGGCTGGCTACAACTAAGCGCCAGGCTTTATCCTTCTGGGGCCTTCGCAGGCCCCTTCGCGGGACAAGCCCGCTCCCACGGACCTTCACAGGATCGATGCCTTGTGCGGTCCCTGTGGGAGCGGGCTTGTCCCGCGAACGACCGCGCAGCGGTCGCCATCGCAATCGAGAACCAAGCCTTGCCCCACACTCCCCAACGCCGCTGGTACCTCCCGGTCGCCATGATCGCCGCCTTGGTGCTGCTGCCCCTGAGCGTGCTGCTGTTGTCCTGGCAATCCGTCGACCTGCAGATCTGGTCGCACCTTCTCGACACCCAGATGAGCCGGCTGCTGGGCAATACCCTGGCCCTGGTAGTCGGCGTAGGCATCGGCGTCACTGTCCTGGGCGTCAGCCTGGCCTGGCTCACCAGCCTGTGCGAGTTCCCTGGCCGGCGCTGGCTGGACTGGGCGCTGATGTTGCCGTTCGCCATCCCTGCCTACGTGCTGGCATTCGTTTTCGTCGGCCTGCTGGATTTCGCCGGCCCGGTGCAAAGTGCGTTGCGTGAGGTGTTCGGGCCAATGCGCTTGCCACGGGTACGCTCCACCGGCGGGGTAATCATCGTTCTGGTGCTGGTGTTCTATCCCTACGTCTACCTGCTGGCGCGCACTGCCTTCATGGCCCAAGGCAAGGGCCTGATGGAAGCCGCGCGGGTACTGGGGCTCTCTCCCTTGCAGGCATTCTGGCGCGTGGCCCTGCCCATGGCGCGGCCGGCAATCGGCGCCGGCATCGCCCTGGCGCTGATGGAAACCCTGGCCGACTTTGGTGCTGTAGCGGTATTCAACTTCGACACCTTCACCACCGCCATCTACAAGACCTGGTACGGCTTCTTCAGCCTGTCCAGTGCGGCCCAGCTGGCCAGCCTGCTGCTGTTGGCGGTGATGCTGGTGCTGTACGGCGAGCGCCGCGCCCGCGGGGCCAGCCGCAGTGGTAACGAGCGGCCGCGTGGTCAGGCGCTTTATCACCTGCGCGGGCTCAAGGCGGTGTTGGCCAGCGGCTGGTGCCTGCTGGTGTTCGCCTGCGCCTTCGTGATACCCCTGCTGCAGCTGCTGGTGTGGTTCTGGCAGCGCGGGCGGCATGACCTGGATGAGCGCTACGTCGGCTTGGTGCTGCACACCTTGTACCTGGGCGGGATGGCTGCGCTGGTTACGGTGTGTGTGGCGCTGCTGCTGGCTTTTGCCCGGCGCCAGGCGCCGACCGGCGCCATTCGCGCCGGGATAGGCATGGCCAACCTGGGTTATGCCTTGCCCGGTTCGGTGCTGGCGGTGTCGATCATGCTGGCCTTCAGTTACCTCGACAACAACCTGGTCATCCCACTGTCCGGCTGGCTGGGCGGGGCGGGCAAACCGTTGCTGCTGGGTAGCCTGTCGGCGTTGCTGCTGGCCTACCTGGTGCGCTTCATCGCAGTCGCTTACGGGCCACTGGAGAGCAGCCTGGAACGCATCCGCCCGTCATTGCCAGAGGCTTCGCGCAGCCTGGGTGTTGGTGGCGTGAGATTGTTTTGCAAGGTGTATCTGCCGCTGCTGGTACCTGGTGTTCTTAGCGCCGCCTTGCTGGTGTTCGTCGACGTCCTCAAGGAAATGCCGGCCACCTTGCTGATGCGGCCGTTCGGCTGGGACACCCTTGCCGTGCGCGTGTTCGAGATGACCAGCGAAGGCGAGTGGGCGCGTGCTTCGCTGCCGGCGCTGACCTTGGTGCTGGTGGGCTTACTGCCGGTCATCGGCCTGATCCGTCGTTCGGCCCGTCGACCCGGTCACAGTCACTGAGGATGCCAGCTTGCGACCTTGCGGCTACAATGCGCGGCATTCGCGCGGTGGGTGTTGAACAAGAAGAGCTGACGATCAACGTCATCGACCACCGCCGCTTCGCCACGCCCGGAAGGAGAAACCCATGGGACAGCGCACGCTTTTGTATGACCTGCACCTGGCGCTAGGCGCCAAGCTGGTCGATTTTGGTGGCTGGGACATGCCCCTGCACTACGGCTCGCAGGTCGAGGAGCACCATCAGGTGCGCAGCGACTGCGGCGTCTTCGATGTTTCCCACATGACCGTGATCGATGTCGACGGCACCGATGCTACCGTTTGGCTACAGCGCCTGCTGGCCAATGACGTGGCACGCCTCGAAGGCACCGGCATGGCGCTGTACAGCCCGCTGCTGAACGAACTGGGCGGGGTGATCGATGATCTGATCGTCTATCGTACTGAATCCGGCTATCGCCTGGTCACCAACGCCGCCACCCGGGCCAGGGTGCTCGACTGGCTGCAACTGCAGCGTGCCAGTTTTAACGTGGGCTTCCAGGTCCGCCCCGACCTGGCCATCCTTGCCATCCAGGGGCCATACGCTCGCGAGAAAGTTGCAGCCCTGCTCAGCCCCGCACGCGCCGCGTTGATCCGCGAACTGCGCCCCTTTGAAGGCGTTACCGACGGCGACTGGTTCATCGCCCGCACCGGTTATACCGGCGAGGACGGCCTGGAGATCATCTTCCCGGGTGAGCAGGCCGTGGCCTTTTTCAACGACCTGGTCGGCGCGGGCATCGCCCCCAGCGGCCTTGGCGCCCGTGACACCTTGCGCCTGGAAGCCGGCATGAACCTCTACGGCCAGGACATCGACGAAGCCCACACCCCCCTTACCTCCAACCTGGGCTGGAGCATCGCCTGGGAGCCGGCCGGGCGTGACTTCATCGGCCGCACCGGCCTGCTGAAGGAAATCGAGCAGGGTGTGCAGGAAAAACTGGTCGGCCTGGTGCTGGAAGAGCGCGGCGTGCTGCGTGCCCATCAGGTCGTGCGTGTATCCGGCATTGGCGAAGGGGAGATCACCAGTGGTAGTTTCTCGCCTACGCTGAGCAAATCCATTGCCTTGGCGCGCGTGCCCATGGCGACCGGTGACCGGGCCGAGGTGGAAATTCGCGGCAAGTGGTACCCGGTGCGGGTAGTCAAACCGACTTTCGTGCGCCACGGAAAGATCCTGATCTGAACAATTTTTAACCGGCGGGCGTACCGCTGAGCCAATCGAGGAATTCAAGACATGAGCAATATCCCCGCCGAACTGCGTTTTGCCGAAAGCCACGAGTGGGCGCGCCTGGAAGCCGACGGTACAGTGACCGTGGGCATCAGCGACCACGCCCAGCAAGCCCTGGGTGACGTGGTGTTCGTAGAGCTGGCTGAAGTCGGCAAAGTGTTTGGCGCTGGCGACGCTGCGGGTGTGGTGGAGTCGGTCAAGGCCGCTTCTGATATTTACGCCCCGGTGGGTGGCGAAGTGATCGCCGTTAACGAAGAACTGGCCGATAGCCCGGAACAGCTCAACGAAGAACCTTACGCTGCGTGGATCTTCAAGCTGAAGCCAAGCAACCCTGCCGAGCTGGACAAGCTGCTTGATGCTGCTGGCTATCAGGCCGCCATCGGCGAGTAAGACCTCATCGCCTGCTCCCACAGCGATAGTGCCCGCCGCTGGCCGGTGATTAACCTGTGGGGCGGGCAGCCTCGCGAAGAGGCCAGGCCTGCAAACAAGTTTCCCCGCACAATCGGCAATCCCTTCCTAGACTTGTAAGTCTCCATGAGAGCTGTTCCAGGAAGAGAGCGTCGTCATGTCCCAGTCGCCATCCCTGCACCAACTGCAAGAGCTCAACCCGTTCCTGCGTCGCCACTTAGGTCCGGATGCCTCGGAGCAACAAGCCATGCTCAACGCGCTGGGCATCGCCAGTCGCAATGAGCTGATCGAGCAGACCGTACCGCCAGACATCCGCCTCAACCGCCCCCTCGACCTGCCACCGGCGCTGGACGAGCAGGCTGCCTTGGCCAAGCTTGCTGGCTACGCCGCGCAAAACCAGGTCTGGACCAGCCTGATCGGCATGGGCTACCACGGCACCATCACCCCCACGGTCATCCTGCGCAACGTACTGGAAAACCCCGGTTGGTACACTGCGTACACGCCCTACCAGCCTGAAATTGCCCAAGGCCGGCTGGAGGCGTTGTTGAACTTCCAGCAGATGGTCATCGACCTCACTGGTTTGGCGCTGGCCAATGCTTCGCTGCTCGATGAAGCCACCGCCGCGGCCGAGGCCATGGCCCTGGCCAAGCGGGTGGCACGCAACAAGAGCAATGCGTTCTTCGCCGATGAGCACTGCCACCCACAGACCTTGTCGGTACTCAGGACCCGCGCAGAGGGCTTTGGCTTCGAGCTGATCGTCGACTCTGTGGATAACCTGGCCAGCCATTCGGTGTTCGGCGCCTTGCTGCAATACCCCGATACCCATGGGGAAGTGCGCGACCTGCGCCCGCTGATCGATCAGTTGCACAGCCAGCAGGCCCTGGCTTGCGTGGCGGCCGACTTGTTGAGCCTGGTGGTGCTCGCGCCACCTGGTGAGCTGGGCGCCGATGTGGTCTTGGGCTCGACCCAGCGCTTTGGGGTGCCGATGGGTTACGGCGGCCCCCACGCGGCCTATTTCGCCTGTCGCGACGACTACAAGCGGGCCATGCCCGGGCGCATCATCGGCGTATCGCGTGATGCCCGTGGCAACACCGCGCTGCGTATGGCCCTACAGACCCGCGAACAGCATATCCGCCGCGAGAAGGCCAACTCCAACATCTGCACGGCGCAGGTGCTACTGGCCAACATCGCCGGCTTCTATGCCGTCTACCACGGCCCGGAAGGCCTGCAACGCATTGCCCAGCGCGTGCACCGGCTGACCTTCATCCTGGCCGCCGGGCTGGAAGCCAAAGGCATCCAGCGCCTCAACCAGCATTTCTTCGACACTCTCACCCTGAATGTCGGTGGCGCCCAGGCCGCGATAATCGAAAGCGCTGAAGCCGCGCAGATCAACCTGCGCATACTGGGCCGCGGCCACCTGGGCGTTAGCCTGGACGAAACCTGCAACGAACAGACGGTGTTGCGCCTGCTGGATATCTTCCTGGGGGTGGATCACGGCCAGGAGATTGCCGCCCTTGATCAGTTGGCCATGCCCGAAGGTATCCCCGCCAGCCTGGTGCGGCGTACCCCGTTCCTCGCTCACCCGGTGTTCAACCTGCACCACAGCGAAACCGAGATGCTGCGCTACCTCAAGCAGCTGGAGAACAAGGACCTGGCGCTGAACCAATCGATGATTCCGCTGGGCTCGTGCACCATGAAGCTCAATGCCACCAGCGAGATGATCCCGATCACCTGGCCCGGGTTTGCCCAGCTACACCCGTTTTCCCCGGCGGGGCAGGCCATCGGCTACAGGGCGATGATCGACGAGCTTGAGAGCTGGCTGTGCGCAATCACCGGCTTCGATGCCATCTGCATGCAGCCCAACTCTGGCGCCCAGGGCGAATACGCCGGGCTGATGGCCATTACCCGTTATCACCGCAGCCGCCACCAGCCTCAGCGCACGTTGTGCCTGATACCGTCGTCGGCCCACGGCACCAACCCGGCGTCGGCGCAAATGGCCGGCATGGAGGTGGTGATCGTCGATTGCGATAATGACGGCAACGTCGACCTGGTCGATCTCAAAGCCAAGGCCAGCGCGGCCGGCGAGCGGTTGTCGTGCCTGATGATCACCTACCCTTCGACCCACGGGGTGTACGAAGAGGGCATTCGCGAAATTTGCGAAGTGGTGCATCAGCACGGCGGCCAGGTATACATGGACGGCGCCAACCTCAATGCCCAGGTGGGCCTGGCGCGGCCGGCGGACATCGGCGCCGATGTTTCACACATGAACCTGCACAAGACCTTCTGCATCCCCCATGGCGGAGGAGGGCCGGGCATGGGGCCGATCGGCATTCGCGGGCACCTCAAGCCGTTCGTCGCCAGCCACCCGGTAGTACCAGTGCCCGGCCTGGACCCGAACAACAGCGCGGTCAGTGCCGCACCCTGGGGCAGTGCGAGCATCCTGCCGATCAGCTGGATGTACATCGCCATGATGGGCCCGCAGCTGGCCGACGCCAGTGAGGTGGCGATCCTGTCAGCCAACTACTTGGCCAGCCAGCTGGGCGGCGCGTTTCCGGTGCTCTACCGCGGGCGCAACCAGCGTGTGGCGCACGAGTGTATCCTCGACCTGCGGCCGTTGAAGGCGCTGACCGGTATCAGCGAGGAGGACGTGGCCAAGCGCCTGATGGACTATGGCTTCCATGCGCCGACCATGTCGTTTCCGGTGCCGGGTACGCTGATGGTGGAGCCGACGGAGAGTGAGTCCAAGGCTGAGCTGGACCGCTTTGTCGAGGCGATGCTGGCGATTCGTGCGGAGATTGCCGAGGTGCAGGAGGGTAACTGGCCAGCGGAGAACAACCCGCTCAAGCATGCGCCGCATACCTTGGCCGATGTGCTGGGCGTGTGGGACAGGCCCTATAGCCTGGAGCAGGCGGTGGCGCCCAGTGCCCATGTCCGCCAGCACAAGTACTGGCCGGCGGTAAACCGGGTGGACAACGTGTATGGAGACCGCAATCTGTTCTGTGCGTGTGTACCGGTGGACGCTTACCGGTAGGGCAGAAGACTGGTGTCGCCTGCTTCGCGGGGGAGGCCCGCGAAGCAGGCAAGGCGGTTACTCGGCTACTGCATTCTTGGCCAGGATGGCATTGGCCAATTCCATGTCCGAAGCCTGCAGCCCTGGGTGCTCGGCCCGGGCCTGGCGCATGGCTGCTTCCAGGAACGGCCCACGGATCGCGCCTTCACTGGCGACGAAGCTGCTGGCGTCATCCTGCGCGGCCACTACCAGCTTGTGATCCCGCGAGGTCAGGTAGCTCGATGCCGTAGTAGCACCGGAGGTCATTACGTTACGCCAGAAGGTATCGGCCATGGCCGAGCCTATAGGCAGCGAAAGCAAGGCAGCGGCGGCGATGGCGGTTTTGAGACGCATGTTGAAACACCTCGAAGGGTGAGGGTTGAAGATGCGCGGTTGGATCTTTTTCAACGAGGCAAGTTCCTGAATACAGTGGGCTTTTCGTCAGCTACAGACGCGCAGCACCTCCTCCTCACGCGTCTGCCCACAGGCCACTTTCGCTTCGCCGCAACGGCGCAGATCAACCAGGCCGTCGAGCACTGCCTGGCGCCGTAGATGGTTCAGGTCGGCGTTCGGGCCGATCAATGCACGCAGGTTGTCACTGGGCTCGAGCAGTTCGAACAAACCCGTACGCCCGTGAAAGCCGGTGCCCCGGCAGGTTCGGCAATTGCCCGATGCAGTCACTTGGCAATCCGTGCACAAGGTGCGCACCAAGCGCTGGGCCATCACGGCGATCAGCGTCGCCTTTATCAGGTAATCGGCTACACCCAGTTCTTGCAGGCGGGTAATTGCCGCGCAGGCGTCGTTGGTATGCAGAGTGGACAGCACCAGGTGCCCGGTCAGGGCTGCCTGCACCGCCACCAAGGCAGTTTCGCGATCGCGGATTTCGCCAACCATGATGATGTCCGGATCCTGTCGCAGCAGGGCCCGCACGCCGTCGGCAAAGCCCAGGTCCAAGGCTGGCTGGACCTGCAACTGGTTGAAGGCCGGTTCCAGGCGTTCGATCGGATCCTCGATGGTGCACAGGTTGACTTGGGGTGTCGCCAGCAGCTTGAGGCTGGCATACAGCGTACTGGTCTTGCCGGAGCCGGTTGGGCCAGTGACCAGGATGATCCCTTGGCGCTGGCGCAGCAGGGCTTGCCACTGGGCCAGCTGCTGGCCTTGCAGGCCGAGGCGGTCGAAGCCATCTTGCAGCTGGTTCGGGTCAAACAGGCGCAGCACCAGCTTCTCGCCAAACGGGGTTGGCAGGGTCGATAGCCGTAGTTCCACCTCACCGCCGCCTGGCAGTCGGCTTTGCAGCCGGCCGTCCTGTGGGCGGCGCTTTTCCGCCACATCCATGCGACCCAGGTGCTTCAGGCGGCTGACTAGCGCCAGGGTGACCCCGGCAGGGAAGGCGTACACGTTATGCAGCAGGCCGTCGATGCGGTAGCGCAGCTGACCCTGGTCGCGGCGGGGTTCAAGGTGAATATCGCTGGCGCGTTGTTCGATGGCGTACTGCAGCAGCCAGTCGACGATATGCACGATGTGGGCGTCGTCGGCGCTGGCCTCGGATTGGCGCTTGCCCAGCTCCAGCAATTGCTCAAGTTCGCCCAGGCTGGCGGCTTGCTGGTGTTGCGCCCCTTTCACCGACTGGGCCAGGCGCTGGAACGACTGGCCTGACTGGCGGATCTGCAACGGGCTGGCCAGCACGCGACGGATTGGCCGGCCGAGGCTGCGGGCCAGGTCAGCCTGCCAGTCATCCTGATAGGGCTGAGCGCTGGCGACGGTAACGCTAGTGGCGTCGGCGGCGACGATAAGGATGCCGTGGCGCTGGGCGAAGGCCGGAGAGATCAGGCCGCTGACCTGGGGCAGGTCGAGCTGGATGGGATCGATGCGTAGGTAGGGTTGGCCAACCTTGCTCGCCAGCCATTGGCAGAGGTGATCGAGGTCCAGCGGCTGGCCGGGGTGCTGGCGGTTTTCCAGGCTGCAGGCGGCGATTTGTTCCAGTGGGTGGCGGGTGGGGTCGGCGGCGGCGTGTTCAAGCACGTTCAGGGTGTCGTTGGCATGCAGGCATTGGTCAGCGAGCAGGGCCTGGAGCACGCGGTTGAGGTCGAGTGCCGGGTTCTCGGGGGTGTGCATGATTGGCGTCCGTGCCTGTAGGGATGGGCTGAACAAGGCTAGCCGCGTGGGGCGGGATCATCATGCGCGAAGGGTTTCGGGATTTTGCTGTGCCTGTGCCGGCGATAGGGCCGGTGCAGGCTTATACGACTGCCAGCTCCAGACGTTGCAGGTTGTTCAGGCTCACCTCGCCCACACACACCAGGTTACGGAGTTTCTGCGCAATCACCTCGGCCCGGTGCCAGCTCAGGCCGCCGACACCCACTTCGATATCCAGCCAGTCATCCTGCTGGCTGACCTGCACGCTGTGCGGCGTGAGGAACTGCAGGGCGAACAGGTTGAGCACCCGACAAAGGGTGTCGGGCTCTGCGTCGGCTTGCAGGCGGTAATGCACGGTGCTGTGGGCGTTGTGGGCGGCCCAGGCGTCGGTACGGGGCTGTGCGTTCATAATGGTCTCCGCAAATGTCGGAGAAATTCTTGCACGTTGTGGGCGGTATTTTTTCGCTATGATTTAGTTATATTCGATTTATCGCGAATCATTTAATCCAACATAAGCCGATATGGAGACTTAAAAATGCACAGCGAGCTGGACGCTTACGACCGGCGGATTCTCGAACTGCTGCAAGAGGACGCTTCGCTGTCCAGCGCCCAGATCGCCGAGCGTGTCGGGCTGTCGCAATCGCCGTGCTGGCGGCGTATTCAGCGCTTGAAGGAGGAGGGGATAATTCGTGGGCAGGTGACTTTGCTCGACCGCAAGAAGGTCGGCCTGAACACGCAGATTTTCGCCGAGGTAAAGCTCAATGCCCATGGGCGTTCCAACTTTACCGAGTTTACCGAGGCGATCCGCGGCTTTCCGGAGGTGCTGGAGTGTTATGTGCTGATGGGGGCAGTGGATTTTTTGCTGCGTATCGTCACGTCGGACATAGAAGCCTACGAGCGTTTCTTCTTTGAAAAGCTGTCGAACGTGCCGGGTATACAGGAGGTGAACTCGATTGTGGCGCTGTCCGAAATCAAGTCCACCACCAGCCTGCCGCTGTCGCGGTGAGGCCATTCGCGGGTAAACCCGCTTCTACACCGGCCTCACGCCTGGCGCGAACCCTTTGTAGGAGCGTGTTACCCGCGAAGCAGGCGACGCGGTATCACGCCTTGAGCAGGTGCTTCCAGCCGCGGCTCTGGTCCACTGCCCGAGCCTGTTCGATGCGGGCTTCCAGGACTTCATCGCTGATCGGCAGCTCGGCCAACTCGTGCAGTTTCTTCAGGTCGCCATACAGGCGGTCCATCTGCGGCGCTTCCAGCACCTGGCGCGCATGATGCAGCCAGGCCAGCAGCTGTTCGAGGCGCGGCAACTGCTCGGCCAGGTCTTCCGGGCGTTGGGTGTACAGCGGCAGCTTCAGCGCACAGCCTTCTTCGCCCAGCAAGTGCCCCATCCAGCTGGCCAGCTGCGCCTTGCCCTGGCGTTCGCCACGGCCTTTACGCTCCACGGTCCAGGCACGGGCCAGCAGCCAGCGCGAGGTTTCCAGCGAGAACTGGCCCCAGCGCACGTCTTCCAGTTCTTCGGCAAACTGCTCAGGCGCGGCGCGGCGGATGTCTTCGTCATCGTTGCCAGCGTGCACCAGCGGGCGCCAGTCTTCGAGCAGGGCGTCCAGGCTGCTGCGCAGTTCGCGGGTAGTGGCACGCGGCGCGGCCTGGCCAAGGCTGGCGGTGAGGGCACGCAGCTCGCTCAAGCACTCGACCCAGTCCTGAAGCAGGCGCCAGTGGCCGTTGTGGCGAAATTGCTCGGCCAGGCGCTGGCTGCTGCCCAGCAGCTGCCAGGCCAGTGCGGCGTAGGCGTCGTCCACGGCCATTTCGGCTTCCAGCTCGGTGGCTGGCAGGCCCAGCTCGTAGCTGTCCGGCTCCAGCAGGCGGTAGCCACGCTCGGCCTTGCTGATGTCGCAAGGCATCAGCGGCAGGCTGGCGGCCAGCTCGGCAGCCAGTTCCAGTAGTGCCTGCGGCTCACCTTCGCGCAGTTCCAGCTCCAGCTCGCAGATTTCTTCCTTGCGCTTGCCGGCGACCACGAAGCCCTGGTCCAGTGCGGCCTCGATCACTACCTTGCTTTTGCCACGGCCCCAGGCGATTTCAGCGAACTCGCGGGTGAAATCGGTGGTGAACAGTGGCTTGATGGTCTTTTTGTCCAGGTCCGCCAATTGCTCAGGCCAGCAGGTGGCGTCGAGCTTTTTCAGGTCGAGCTTGGCCTTGTCGAGATTCCACTCGTACTCGTTGCGCTCGGAGAGCCCCGCCACGCTCTGACCGCGGCACTTGAGGGTCTGGATAACCACATCGCCATCGCGGCGCAGGCGCAGGGCCACACGCGCGGCGGACAGTTCACGCTCAGGGGTATCGAAGTACTGGTTGGTCAGTTCGCGGGTCTGCCAGCCGGACTTGTTGCGCTTTTTCAGCAGAGGGTGCTCGCGCAGGGCGGCAAGGGTCTCGCGGCTGGCGCGGAGCTTGAGTTCGGTTTCTTTGTGCATCACAGACTCGAAGGAGGGGGCGTGGTTGGCAAGGAGTTTACAGTAGTCGGCTGTCGACTGTTGGATCCTGGTGCCTTCTTCGCGGGCTTGCCCTGCGAACGATAGGCATTGTTATGATGGGTGACGCTTCCGAGGAGTACGCGCATGCCGTTGCCGACGCTGAAAGACCAGTTTGCCGCCTTGATCGCTGCGCCTTCGGTCAGTTGCACCCAGCCTGCGTTGGACCAGTCCAACCGGCAGGTCATCGACCTGCTGGCCAGCTGGCTGGGTGACCTGGGCTTCAAATGCGATATCCAGCAAGTCACCCCCGGCAAGTTCAACCTGCTGGCCAGCCGTGGCACAGGCCCAGGCGGCCTGGTGCTGGCCGGGCACAGCGACACGGTACCCTACGACGAACAGCTGTGGAGCAGCGACCCGCTGAAGCTGACCGAGGCCGATGGCCGCTGGGTCGGCCTGGGCAGCTGCGACATGAAAGGCTTCTTCGCCTTGGTTATCGAAGCTGTCATTCCGCTGCTGGAGCACGATTTCAAGCAGCCGCTGCTGATCCTCGCCACCTGCGACGAAGAGAGCTCGATGTCTGGCGCCCGTGCCCTGGCTGAGGCTGGTCAGCCCTTGGGCCGTGCAGCGGTGATCGGCGAGCCCACCGGCCTGCGGCCGATCCGCATGCACAAGGGTATCCTCATGGATCGCATCGACATCCTTGGGCGCAGCGGCCATTCGTCGGACCCAAGCCTGGGCCGCAGCGCCCTGGAGGCCATGCACGCGGTAATGGGCGAGCTGATGGGCTTGCGCCAGCAGTGGCAGCAAACCTATCGCAACCCGCAGTTCACCGTGCCGACCCCGACCATGAACTTCGGCTGCATCCACGGCGGCGACAACCCCAACCGCATTTGCGGCCAGTGCGCCCTGGAGTTCGACCTGCGACCGCTGCCGGGCATGGACGTCGAGCAACTGCGCGCGGCCATTCGCGAAAAGCTGGTGCCGGTGGCCGAGCGCCATGAGGTGCGGATCGACTACGCGCCGCTGTTCCCCGAAGTGCCGCCGTTCGAGCAGGACGCTGACGCCGAACTGGTACAAGTGGCGGAACGCCTGACCGGCCATCGCGCCGAAGCGGTGGCGTTCGGCACCGAAGCGCCTTATCTTCAGCAGCTGGGTTGCCAGACCATCGTGCTGGGCCCCGGCGACATCGCCTGTGCCCACCAACCTGGCGAATACCTTGAAATGTCACGAATCGAGCCTACCGTGCGTCTATTGCGTGACCTGATCCGGCACTATTGCCTGCACTAAACGTCAATCGAACTGATTCGTTCCTGCCTAGAGGAGACCGCGCGTGACCGCAAGCCTGTTCCGACGATGATCCTGAACGCCCCGTGAATCGCCGTTCTCCGTCCACTTATCCACAGGCCCTGTCATGCCCGACTACGTTAACTGGCTGCGTCATGCCTCCCCGTACATCAATGCCCATCGCGACTGCACCTTCGTGGTCATGCTCCCTGGCGATGGGGTGGAACACCCCAATTTCGGCAATATCGTCCACGACCTGGTGCTGCTGCACAGCCTGGGCGTGCGCCTGGTGCTGGTGCATGGCTCGCGCCCGCAGATCGAAAGCCGCCTAGCCGATCGCGGCCTGACCCCGCACTACCACCGTGGCCTGCGCATTACCGATGCGGCCACGCTGGACTGCGTGATCGACGCCGTGGGCGCCCTGCGCCTGGCCATCGAGGCGCGCCTGTCGATGGACATCGCTGCTTCGCCGATGCAGGGCTCGCGCCTGCGCGTGGCGTCCGGCAACCTCGTCACTGCACGGCCGATCGGCGTGCTCGAAGGGGTGGACTACCACCACACCGGCGAAGTCCGCCGGGTCGACCGCAAGGGCATCAGCCGCCTGCTCGACGAGCGGTCCATCGTGCTGTTGTCGCCGCTGGGCTACTCGCCCACGGGTGAAATCTTCAACTTGGCCTGCGAGGACGTTGCCACCCGCGCTGCCATCGAGCTGGGTGCCGACAAGTTGCTGCTGTTCGGCGCCGAGCCGGGCCTGCTGGATGCCGACGGCAAGTTGGTACGCGAGCTGCGCCCGCAGCAGGTAGCGCCGCACCTGCAGCGTTTGGGCAGCGATTACCAGGGCGAACTGCTGGATGCTGCCGCCGAAGCCTGCAAAGGCGGCGTGGCGCGTAGCCATATTGTCAGTTATGCCGAGGATGGCGCCCTGCTGACCGAGCTGTTCACCCGAGGCGGTGGCGGTACGCTGGTGTCACAGGAGCAGTTCGAAGTGGTGCGCGAGGCGACCATCGAGGACGTAGGCGGCTTGCTGGAGCTGATCAGCCCACTGGAAGAGCAGGGCATCCTGGTACGTCGCTCGCGCGAGGTACTGGAGCGCGAGATCGAGCAGTTCAGCGTGGTCGAGCGCGAAGGCATGATCATCGCCTGTGCGGCGTTGTACCCGATTGCCGATTCCGAGGCTGGGGAGCTGGCGTGCCTGGCGGTGAACCCGGAATACCGCCATGGTGGGCGTGGGGACGAGTTGCTGGAGCGTATCGAGAGCCGGGCGCGGGACATGGGCCTCAATACCTTGTTCGTGCTTACCACGCGTACCGCTCACTGGTTCCGCGAACGTGGCTTTGCGCCGAGTGGCGTGGAGCGGCTGCCGGCGGCCCGGGCTTCGCTGTACAACTATCAGCGCAATTCGAAGATTTTCGAGAAGCCCCTGTAAGCCTGTACCGCAGCTCATGTGGGAGCGGCCTTGCGTCGCGAAAGGGCCGCAAAGCGGCCCCGACAATATCAGCTTGATGCGCAAATCTTGGGGGCGCTTCGCACCCCTATCGCGACGCAAGGCCGCTCCCACAATGGGGGCGGCGTTTTTGTTTACACGGTATGCAGGTACCAGTTGTACTCGAGGTCGGAGATCGAGTGCTCGAACTCCTCCAGCTCGCTTTCCTTGCACGCGACGAAGATGTCGATGTACTTCGGATCGATGTACTTGTTGAGGATCTCGCTGTCGTCCAGCTCGCGCAGGGCATCGCGCAGGTTGTTCGGCAGGCTCTGCTCCAGCTGCTCGTACGAGTTGCCTTCGATCGGCGCGCCTGGCTCGATCTTGTTGGTCAGGCCATGGTGCACGCCAGCCAGCACGGCAGCCATCATCAGGTACGGGTTGGCGTCGGCACCGGCGACGCGGTGCTCGATGCGCACGGCATCGGCCGAGCCGGTCGGTACGCGCAGCGCTACGGTGCGGTTGTCCAGGCCCCAGCTTGGCGCGTTCGGTACGTAGAACTGCGCGCCAAAGCGGCGGTACGAGTTGACGTTCGGGCAGAGGAACGCCATGGACGCGGGCAGGGTCTCGAGCACACCGCCGACAGCGTGACGTAGCGCGGCGTTCTGCTCGGGATCCTCGCTGGTGAAGATGTTGTTGCCATCTTTGTCCAGCACGGAAATGTGTACATGCAGGCCGTTGCCCGCCTGGCCCGGGTAGGGCTTGGCCATGAAGGTGGTGTCCATTTCATGGTCGTACGCAATGTTCTTGATCAAGCGCTTGAGCAGTACCGCGTAGTCGCAGGCCTTGAGCGGGTCGGCCACGTGGTGCAGGTTGACTTCGAACTGCGCCGGGGCGCTTTCCTTGACGATGGCATCGGCCGGGATGCCTTGTTCCTTCGCGCCTTCCAGGATGTCCTGCAGGCAATCGGCATATTCGTCGAGGTCGTCGATCAGGTACACCTGAGTCGACTGCGGACGCTTGCCCGAGATTGGCGAGCGCGGTGGCTGTGGGCGGCCATTCACGTTCTCCTGGTCGATCAGGTAGAACTCCAGCTCGAATGCGGCACAGATGGTCAGGCCCATATCGGTGAACTTGCTCACCACCTGGCGCAGTACTTCGCGCGGGTCGGCGAAGAACGGTTCGCCTTCCAGCTCGTGCATGGTCATCAGCAGCTGGGCGGTAGGGCGTTTTTGCCACGGCTCGTTACAGAGCGTGTCGGGGATTGGATAGCAGATGCGATCAGCATCGCCGATATCCAGACCCAGCCCGGTGCTTTCGACGGTGGAACCGTTGATGTCCAGGGCGAAAAGGGAGGCCGGCAGGTTGATGCCTTTCTCGTAAACCTTGTGGAGGCTGGTGCGCTCAATGCGCTTACCACGCACCACACCATTCATATCTGCAATCAGAAGGTCAACGTAGAGAACCTCAGGATGTTCCTTAAGGAACGCGTTCGCTTCGTTAAGCTGAACGGCACGCGGGGGTACCGACATGATGCAACACCTTTGTTGTTAAAAATATCAATCAAGGGGGGCTTGCAGGACCAGTCAATCGAAAAGCCATACTGATGTCAAGCCAACCCCATGACGCCCTGAAATGGCACATCTACGGCAGATTTGCTGCATATCGGGGCATGCCATTATCCGCTATTTCTCTTGTAAAGGGCTATCTCAAGCTCGCCGTGTTTTATTTTTTACGCGGGTGTTGTGTAAAAAAATGAACAAGGCTAAGCTCGGTCTCAACCCAGAACACAATAATACGAGGGTCACATGGTCCGCTTGCCGCGACCTGAAAGCACTGCCTGCGCAGTGCCAACGGGTACCTCTTTCGTTTTTGCAAGCTTCGTCAATGGCGTGGCCGCCCTGGCCGCAATAATTGACGCTTGGCGCCTTCGGACCCGTCCTCGTAGCGGCATGCCGCCCTTGATTTCGTTTTCCTGCCCTTCCAACTCATACGGACACGCTTGTTTTCAGTGTATCCAGTGTCCGCCTGCGCGGGGGTTTTTGCTTTAGCAATCTACTCCATCCAGAATCAAGGCGCGGACCACCTTACCTCCTGAGGTATTTATGAGTAACAACCTCGACCAGCTCACCGATTGGTTGAAAGAGCACAAGATCACCGAAGTCGAATGCATGATCAGTGACCTGACCGGCATCACGCGCGGCAAGATTTCGCCCACCAACAAATTCATCGCCGAAAAAGGCATGCGCCTGCCCGAGAGCGTGCTGCTGCAGACCGTGACTGGCGACTACGTCGACGACGACATCTATTACGAACTGCTCGATCCGGCCGACATCGACATGATCTGTCGCCCCGACGAGAACGCCGTGTTCCTTGTGCCGTGGGCCATCGAGCCGACGGCCCAGGTGATCCACGATACCTACGACAAAAAAGGCAACCCGGTAGAGCTGTCGCCGCGCAACGTGTTGAAGAAAGTCCTCAAACTCTACGCCGACAAGGGCTGGCAGCCGATTGTCGCGCCCGAGATGGAGTTCTACCTGACCAAGCGCAGCGAAGACCCGGACTTCCCGTTGCAGCCACCGGTAGGCCGCTCCGGCCGCCCGGAAACCGGCCGCCAGTCGTTCTCGATCGAAGCTGCCAACGAATTCGATCCGCTGTTCGAAGATGTCTACGATTGGTGCGAACTGCAGCAGCTGGACCTCGACACGCTGATCCATGAGGACGGCACGGCGCAGATGGAAATCAACTTCCGTCACGGCGACGCCCTGCACCTGGCCGACCAGATCCTGGTGTTCAAACGCACCATGCGCGAGGCAGCGCTCAAGCACAACGTGGCCGCCACCTTCATGGCCAAGCCGATGACCGGCGAGCCGGGCAGTGCCATGCACCTGCACCAGAGCGTGGTCGACGTGGCCACCGGCAAGAACATCTTCAGCAATGCAGACGGCAGCATGAGCGAGCTGTTCCTGCACCACATCGGTGGCTTGCAGAAGTTCATCCCCGAGGCCCTGCCGCTGTTCGCCCCCAACGTCAACTCGTTCCGCCGCTTCCTGCCCGACACCTCGGCCCCGGTGAACGTGGAGTGGGGCGAAGAAAACCGCACCGTCGGCCTGCGCGTGCCGGATGCCGGCCCACAAAGCCGCCGGGTCGAGAACCGCCTGCCGGGCGCCGACGCCAACCCTTACCTGGCCATCGCCGCCAGCCTGCTGTGTGGCTACATCGGCATGGTCGAAGGCATCGAGGCCAGCGCGCCGGTGCAGGGTCGTGGTTACGAACGCCGCAACCTGCGCCTGCCCCTGACCATCGAAGATGCCTTGGAACGCATGGAAAACAGCCGTGCGCTCGTCCAGTACCTGGGCAAGAAATTCATTACCGGTTACGTCGCCACCAAGCGTGCCGAGCACGAAAACTTCAAACGCGTCATCAGCTCCTGGGAGCGTGAGTTCCTGCTGTTCGCTGTCTGATCAACCCTGAGGCCGCCCGCGCGGCCGCCGGAAAATGGAGAGGCACATGAGCGTCATCAACCCGCAAACCCGTGAATGGCAAACCCTGAGCGGCGAGCACCACCTGGCACCCTTCAGTGATTACAAGCAGCTGAAGGAGAAGGGGCCGCGCATCATCACCAAGGCCCAGGGTGTGCATTTGTGGGATAGCGAGGGGCACAAGATTCTCGACGGCATGGCCGGCCTGTGGTGTGTGGCGGTCGGCTACGGCCGTGAGGAACTGGTACAGGCGGCCGAAAAGCAGATGCGCGAGCTGCCGTACTACAACCTGTTCTTCCAGACCGCCCACCCGCCAGCGCTGGAGCTGGCCAAGGCGATCACAGACGTGGCGCCGGAAGGCATGACCCATGTGTTCTTCACCGGCTCTGGCTCCGAAGGCAACGACACTGTGCTGCGCATGGTCCGCCACTACTGGGCGCTGAAGGGCAAGCCACACAAGCAGACCATCATCAGCCGGGTCAACGGCTACCACGGCTCTACCGTGGCTGGCGCCAGCCTGGGCGGCATGAGCGGCATGCACGAGCAGGGCGGCTTGCCGATTCCGGGCATCGTGCATATCCCGCAGCCGTACTGGTTCGGTGAAGGCGGCGACATGACCCCGGATGAATTCGGTGTCTGGGCTGCCGAGCAACTGGAGAAGAAAATTCTCGAAGTTGGCGAAGACAATGTCGCCGCCTTTATCGCCGAACCTATCCAGGGTGCCGGTGGCGTGATCATTCCGCCCGAGACCTACTGGCCGAAGGTGAAGGAGATCCTCGCCAAGTACGACATCCTGTTTGTCGCCGACGAAGTGATCTGCGGTTTCGGCCGTACCGGTGAGTGGTTCGGCTCTGACTACTACGGGCTCGAACCCGACCTGATGACCATCGCCAAGGGCCTGACGTCCGGCTACATCCCCATGGGCGGTGTGATTGTGCGTGACACCGTGGCCAAGGTGATCAGCGAAGGCGGTGACTTCAACCATGGTTTCACCTATTCCGGCCACCCGGTGGCGGCCGCGGTGGGTCTGGAAAACCTGCGCATCCTGCGCGACGAGAAAATTGTCGAGAAGGCGCGCACGGAAGCGGCACCGTATTTGCAAAAGCGGTTGCGTGAGCTGCGGGACCACCCGCTGGTTGGCGAGGTACGTGGCCTGGGCCTGCTCGGCGCGATCGAGCTGGTCAAGGACAAGGCCACCCGTAGCCGTTACGAAGGCAAGGGCGTAGGCATGATCTGCCGCAACTTCTGCTTTGAAAACGGCCTGATCATGCGCGCGGTGGGTGACACCATGATCATCGCGCCGCCGCTGGTGATCAGCCATGCGGAGATCGACGAGCTGGTGGAAAAGGCGCGCAAATGCCTGGACCTGACGCTCGAGGCGATCAACTGAGCACCTGCTAGGCTAGCGATGTGACATTAAGTCGTTACAACGCCCTGCTTTCCTTGAAACAGGGCCTTGTAACTTGCCAGACTAGCGACTGTTTCAGTCGCCGCGCGCTCTGCACCGTGGGTCCTGGCTGCTGAACGGAAGGCTAAACAAAAAAATTCTGGAGCATTACGCATGAAGAAAATGGGCAAGACGTTGCTGGCCGCCGCCCTTATGGGTGCCATGGCCTCCGCTGTTCAGGCTGAAGACAAGGTGTTGAACGTCTACAACTGGTCGGACTACATCGCTCCGGACACCATCGCCAAGTTCGAGAAACAGACTGGCATCAAGGTCAAGTACGACGTTTTCGACAGCAACGAAACCCTTGAAGCCAAGCTGCTGGCCGGCAAATCGGGTTACGACATCGTGGTGCCGTCCAACAACTTCCTGGCCAAGCAAATCAAGGCTGGCGTGTACGAAGAACTGGACCGTTCCAAGCTGCCGAACTGGAAGAACCTCGACGAAGACCTGCTCAAGGCCGTCGGCGATGCCAGCGACCAAGGCAACAAGCACGCCTTCCCGTACATGTGGGGCTCGATCGGCATCGGCTACAACCCGGAGAAGGTCAAGGCCGCGCTGGGTGTGGACAAGATCGACTCGTGGGACGCGGTGTTCAAGCCTGAGAATATCGCCAAGCTCAAGAGCTGCGGTGTGAGCTTCCTGGATGCCCCGACCGAAATGCTGCCAGCCGCGCTGCACTACCTGGGCCTGCCAAGCAACAGCACCAAGAAAGAAGACCTGAAGGCCGCCGAGGACCTGTTCCTCAAGATCCGTCCTTCGATCACCTACTTCCACTCGTCCAAGTACATCGGCGACATGGCCAACGGCAACATCTGCGTGGCCGTCGGTTACTCGGGTGACCTGGAGCAGTCCAAGGCCCGCGCCCACGAAGCTGGCGACAAGGTGAAAGTGGACTACGTCATTCCGAAAGAAGGTGCCGGTACTTTCTACGACATGGTCGCCATCCCTAAAGATGCCGAGCACAAAGACGCTGCCTACCAGTTCATGAATTTCCTGATGCAGCCGGAAATCATGGCTGAGATCACCAATGCCGTGCGCTTCCCGAACGGCAACAAGGCGGCTACCGCGATGGTGGACAAGGACATCTCCAGCGACCCAAGCATCTACCCGCCTGCCGAAGTGAAGAAGCAGCTGTACGCGATCGCTGCGCCTGATGCTTCGGTACAGCGTGTGATCACCCGCAGCTGGACCAAGATCAAGTCGGGCAAGTAAGCCCGATGAAACATCCCTGGGCTGGGGATTCCCGGCCCAGGGCCTGTGAAAGGCAATTGATGATTGCGGCATCGAAGCTGCGAAGGTAAGTTGCGCGCCGGTTTTGCGTGTGCGGCAGCATTGTCGCTACCCAGGCACTGATTGTGAGGACCACCCACTTGTCTATTTCTGTATTCCGCAAGGCCTTGATGGCCGGCGCGGGCCTGACGCTGGCATGCAGCGTCCAAGCGGCGCCAACGGTGCACTTCTATAACTGGTCCGACTACATCGGCCCGACCACACTCGCGGACTTCGAGAAAGCCACGGGCATCAAACCCGTGCAGGATGTATTCGACTCCAACGAAACCCTGGAAGGCAAGCTGCTGGCCGGCAACACCGGCTATGACGTGGTAGTGCCGTCCAACCATTTCCTCGGCAAGCAGATCAAGGCGGGCGCTTTCCAGAAGCTCGACAAGAACCTGCTGCCCAACTATTCCAACCTCGACCCGGCGTTGATGAAGCGCCTGGAAAAGAACGACCCGGGTAACCAGTACGCGGTGCCTTACCTATGGGGCACCAATGGTATCGGCTACAACGTCGACAAGGTGAAAGCCGCGCTGGGCGTGGACACCATCGACTCCTGGGCCGTGCTGTTCGAACCCGAGAACATGAAGAAGCTCTCCAAGTGTGGTGTGGCCTTCCTCGACTCGGCGGACGAAATGCTCCCCGCAGTGCTCAACTACATGGGCCTGAACCCCAACAGCACTGATGCCAAGGATTACGCCAAGGCCGAGCAGAAACTGCTGGCGGTGCGCCCTTACGTGACCTACTTCCATTCGTCCAAGTACATCACCGACCTGGCCAACGGCGACATCTGCGTCGCGGCAGGCTTCTCGGGTGATGTGTTCCAGGCCAAGGCCCGCGCAGAAGAAGCGAAGAAGGGCGTGAACCTGGCCTACGCCATTCCCAAGGAAGGCGGCAACCTCTGGTTCGACGTGCTGGCGATCCCCAAGGACGCCAAGAACGTCAAGGAGGCGCACGCCTTCATCAACTATTTGCTGAAACCTGAGGTTATCGCCCAGGTCAGTGATTACGTCGGTTACGCCAACCCGAACCCCAAGGCTGGCGACCTGATGGACCAGGCCGTGAGGACTGACGCCGCGGTTTACCCACCGCAGGAAGTGCTGGACAAGATGTTCGTGAACTCAGAGTTGCCACCCAAGGTGCAACGGCTGATGACCCGTAGCTGGACCAAGGTCAAGTCGGGCAAGTAAAAATCCAGACCCGCGCCGGCACCTGCAGAACAGGCCACGCGGGCACAAAAATCTTGTTGGGAGTTTCACTCATGGCAGTTGCCTCCGGTGCCTATAAGAAAGCCCTCGAGGGTGGCCAGCAACCCAAGCAGGTGCTGGTCAAGATCGACCGGGTCACGAAAAAATTCGACGAAACCGTAGCCGTGGACGATGTGTCCCTGGAAATCCGCAAGGGCGAGATCTTCGCCCTGCTGGGTGGTTCCGGCTCTGGCAAGTCCACCTTGCTGCGCATGCTGGCTGGCTTCGAACGCCCGACTGAAGGGCGTATCTTCCTCGATGGCGTCGATATCACCGACATGCCGCCTTACGAGCGGCCGATCAACATGATGTTCCAGTCCTACGCGCTGTTCCCGCACATGACCGTGGCGCAGAACATCGCCTTTGGCCTACAGCAGGACAAGATGGCCAAGGCCGAGATCGATGCCCGCGTGGCGGAGATGCTCAAGCTGGTGCATATGACCCAGTACGCCAAGCGCAAGCCGCACCAGCTGTCCGGTGGCCAGCGCCAGCGCGTGGCCCTGGCCCGCTCGTTGGCCAAGCGCCCCAAGCTGCTGCTGCTCGACGAACCGATGGGCGCGCTGGACAAGAAGCTGCGTTCGCAGATGCAGCTGGAACTGGTAGAGATCATCGAGCGTGTGGGTGTGACCTGCGTGATGGTGACCCACGATCAGGAAGAGGCCATGACCATGGCCCAGCGCATCGCCATCATGCACTTGGGCTGGATCGCCCAGATCGGCTCGCCGGTCGACATCTACGAGACACCTACCAGCCGCCTGGTGTGCGAGTTCATCGGTAACGTCAACCTGTTCGAAGGTGATGTGGTCGATGACGCCGAAGGCCACGCGATCATTGCCAGCCCAGAGCTGGAGCGCAAGATCTACGTCGGCCACGGCATCACCACCTCGGTGGAAGACAAGCACATCACCTACGCCCTGCGCCCGGAGAAACTGCTGGTCACCACCAAGCAGCCCGAGTTCGAGCACAACTGGTCGCGCGGCAAGGTCCACGACATCGCCTACCTGGGTGGCCACTCGGTGTTCTACGTCGAGCTGCCGAGCGGCAAGGTCGTGCAGTCGTTCGTCGCCAACGCCGAGCGCCAGGGCACGCGCCCGACCTGGGGCGATGAAGTGTACGTGTGGTGGGAAGACGACAGCGGCGTGGTACTGCGGTCATGAAACTGCGCAAGCTCAAGCGAGCCTTCCAGCGCATTACCCCGGAGGGGCGACACCTGGTGATCGGCGTGCCGTTCATCTGGCTGTTCCTGTTCTTCATGCTGCCGTTCTTCATCGTGCTGAAGATCAGCTTCGCCGAAGCCGACGTCGCGATCCCGCCGTACACCGAGATCTACACCTACGTCGAAGACAAGATCCAGCTGGTGCTCAACCTGGCCAACTACGGCCTGCTGACCGAGGATGAGCTGTATATTTCGGCTTACCTTGGCTCGCTGAAGATGGCCTTCTTCAGCACCCTGTTGTGCCTGCTGATCGGCTACCCAATGGCCTATGCCATTGCCAACGCCAAGAAGGAAACCCAGACGGTCCTGCTGCTGCTGATCATGATGCCGACCTGGACGGCGATCCTGATTCGCGTCTACGCGTGGATGGGTATCCTCAGCAACAACGGCCTGCTCAATGGCTTCCTGATGTGGACCGGGCTGATCGATCAGCCGTTGCAGATCCTCAACACCAACCTGGCGGTGTACATAGGCGTGGTCTATTCGTACCTGCCGTTCATGATCCTGCCGCTGTTCGCCAACCTGGTGAAGCACGACCCTTCGCTGCTGGAGGCTGCTTCGGACCTGGGGTCGAGTACCTTCAACAGCTTCTGGAAAATTACCGTGCCGCTGTCGAAGAACGGCATCATCGCCGGTTGCATGCTGGTGTTCATCCCAGTGGTGGGCGAGTTCGTGATCCCTGAACTGCTCGGCGGCCCGGAAACCCTGATGATCGGTAAAGTGCTGTGGCAGGAGTTCTTCAACAACCGCGACTGGCCGGTGGCATCTGCCCTGGCAGTGGTGATGCTGGCGATCCTGATCGTGCCGATCCTGCTGTTCAACCGTAGCCAGGCCAAAGAGATGGAGGGCCGCGCATGAAACGCTTCAGTTTCTCCAAGCTGATGCTGGTGCTCGGCTTGCTGTTCATCTACCTGCCGATGCTGATCCTGGTGATCTACTCGTTCAACGCCTCCAAACTGGTGACGGTGTGGGGCGGCTGGTCGATCAAGTGGTACGTCGGCCTGCTCGACAACACTCAGCTGATGGGTTCGGTGATGCGCTCCCTCGAAATCGCCTGCTACACGGCGGTGGCTGCGGTGGCGCTGGGTACCCTGGCGGCCTTCGTGCTGACCCGGGTCACCCGGTTCAAGGGCCGCACGCTGTTCGGTGGCCTGGTCACCGCGCCGCTGGTAATGCCCGAAGTGATCACCGGTCTGTCGCTGTTGCTGCTGTTCGTGGCCATGGCGCAGATGATCGGCTGGCCGCAGGAGCGCGGTATCGTCACCATCTGGATCGCCCATACAACGTTCTGTGCGGCGTATGTGGCGGTGGTGGTGTCGGCTCGCCTGCGTGAGCTGGACCTGTCGATCGAGGAGGCGGCGATGGACCTGGGTGCCAAGCCGTGGAAGGTGTTCTTCCTGATCACCATCCCGATGATCGCGCCATCGCTGGCGGCGGGCGGCATGATGTCGTTCGCCCTGTCGCTGGACGACCTGGTACTGGCCAGCTTCGTGTCCGGCCCGGGCTCGACCACCTTGCCGATGGAAGTGTTCTCGGCGGTGCGCCTGGGCGTGAAGCCTGAAATCAACGCAGTGGCCAGCCTGATTTTGCTGTCGGTATCGCTGGTCACCTTCTTTGTCTGGTTCTTCAGCCGCCGTGCCGAAGAGCGTCGTCGCAAGGCGATTCAACAGGCAATCGAAGAGGGTGCGGCGGCCAACGCTTCGCAGCCGCAGATCAAGCGACCGGCGCAGGTGGCTGCGTCAGCCTGACCTGGCCCTTTCGCGGGCACGCCCGCTCCCACAGTAGTAGTGCACAACCTTCAAAAAGTGCACGGTCGCTGTGGGAGCGGGTTCACCCGCGAATGCCCCCAGCACACACTCAAAGCCAGACTGCATCCCAGTGTGGATAGTCCCTGATACTTCTTACCAATCCAGCCCTCAAGGGATTGGCAACAATGTACCGGGCGACATGAACCATGCTTTCCTCCCTTCTCAATGCCCGGTCCTGATACCCAGGCTGCCATACCGGATGATGTGCAACCCCTGCCTGATGTAAATCGAGACTGGACCTTGACTTGAACCTGCGCATCAAGGCATCCAGCGTTGCTCCTTTCAATTCGATCAGCCAGTGCAGATGGTCTGGCATCAACACCCAGGCCAGTGAACGGCAGGCTTGTTCCTGATCGGATTGCCGCAAGTGTTGAATGACCAAGCGGGCATGGTGGAACTCATCGAATAGCGGCTTTCGCTGATGGGTAACGGTGGTCAGCAGATAAAGCCTGCCGAGTTCTGAATAGCGACCACGACGAAGCAGATGGGATTGAGCCCTAGGCATCAGGTTCTTCCTTGTAAGGCAGATGGTCTCCCAAAGGTAGTGACTGTGACGCCCGCATAAGGCAGTGGATGGTTTCTGGATATGGCAGCGGTTATGTGTACCTGTACTGGCCTCTTCGCGGGTGAACCCGCTCCCACAGGTACTGCACAGGATTCAGCATAGGCACAATCTCCGTGGGAGCGGGTTCACCCGCGAAGAGGCCCCCACCGGCTGTGAAATTACCGGACTGACCCACGTCAGTGATGTTTATCGAACCCTGAACTACGCTCACAGTCGCATTCCACAAATCATTTGTGCACAAGCAAGGAGCCAGCATGGCGTTGATACGTCCGTTGTCGGTCGTCTGCCTCGGGCTGCTTTACATGCTCACTGGCTGTAGCAAGGAAGAGGTCCCCGAGACATTGCCTCGGGTAGGCGTGCAACAGGTGCAGCCCACCGATTTCGCTGCCAGGGTCACCCTGACCGGCGACGTACAGGCGCGGGTGCAGACCGACCTGTCGTTCCGCGTTGGCGGCAAGATCATTTCGCGCAGTGTGGACGTGGGCGATCATGTGAAGGCCAACCAGGTGCTGGCGCGGCTGGACCCAAAAGACCTGCAGAACAACGTCAACTCCGCTAAAGCCGAGGTCTTCGCCGCACAGGCGCGGGTCACCCAGACCAGCGCGGCCTTCGTACGCCAGCAAAAGCTGCTGCCCAAGGGCTACACCAGCCAGAGCGAATACGATGCTGCCGAAGCTTCGCTGCGCAGCAATCAGAGCGCGCTCAAGGCCGCCCAGGCGCAACTGGCCAATGCCAACGAGCAACTCAGCTACACCGCACTAGTCTCAGAGGCCGCCGGGGTGATCACCGAGCGTCAAGCCGAAGTTGGCCAGGTGGTGCAAGCGACCATGCCGATTTTCAGCCTGGCCGTGGACGGTGACCGCGACGCGGTGTTCAACGTTTATGAATCCTTGTTGGTGGCACCGCCCAGCGATGCCGGGGTGATTGTCAGCCTGCTGGACGACCCCAAGGTCCAGGCGCACGGGTTTGTCCGTGAAATCACACCTACCGTGTCGGCGCAAAGCGGCACGGTGCAGGTCAAGGTAGCCCTGAAGGACGTGCCACCGGGCATGCAGCTGGGCGCGCCGGTAACGGCCAGCACCAATGCGGTGGGGCGGCCGAGCATCGAGCTGCCGTGGTCGGCCTTGACCAAGGCACTGCATGGGCCTGCCGTCTGGGTAGTGGGCGAAGGCGACAAGGTCGAATTGCGCAAGGTCGAGGTCAGCCGCTACCTGACCGGCAAGATCGTGATCGCCAGCGGCTTGAAGGCGGGCGAGACCGTGGTGGTCAATGGCAGCCAGCTGCTGCACCCGGGCATGCAGGTTGAGAAGGTCGATGCCAAGGCCCAAGGGGGTGAGTTATGACACGCCTGCTGCTGATGCTCTCGGCCGCCATGCTGCTGGCCGGCTGCGGAAGCGAGGAGCAAGCCCCAGAGCCGATCCGGCCGGTGCTCTCGGTGAAGGTGGAGCCCCAGGTACAGTCGCAGCTGGGCCGCTTTGCCGGCAATATCGAAGCGCGCTTTGAAAGCACTTTGGGCTTTCGGGTTTCCGGGCGCATTGCCCGCCGCTGGCTGGATGTGGGCGCCCAGGTCAAGCCGGGCGATACGCTGGCCACGCTCGACCCCACCGACCAGCAGAACCAGCTGCGTGCCGCCGAAGGCGACCTGGCCAAGGTGCAGGCGCAATGGATCAATGCCCAGGCAGATGCGCGGCGCCAGCAACAGCTGTATGACCGTGGCGTGGGTGCCCAGGCGCAGCTGGACATCGCCCAGACCAACCTGAAAACCACCAGTGCCGCGCTGGAGCAGGCGCGCTCGGCACTCAGCCAGGCCCGCGACCAGCTCGACTACAGCACCCTGCGCACCGACCACGCGGCGGTAATCACCGCCTGGCAGGCCGAAGCCGGGCAAACCGTGACCGCCGGGCAGGCCGTGGTGACCTTGGCCCGGCCCGATGTGAAGGAGGCAGTGATCGACCTGCCGATCGGCCTGGCTGAGCAACTGAACAAGGACCTGACCTTCACTGTCGCCTCGCAGCTCGACCCTACCATCGACACCACCGCCACCCTGCGCGAGCTGGAGCCGCAGGCCGACCCGACAACCCGTACCCGCCGTGCGCGACTGACCTTGGCGAGCACCCCGGCAGCGTTCCACCTGGGTACTGCGATCAGTGTCACCCTGACTTCGCAAGTATCCCCACGCAGCGAGCTGCCCCTGAGTGCCTTGCTCGAGCGTGACGGCAAGACCCAGGTGTGGGTGATCGACACCCAGCAGAAGACGGTTACCCCCCGCGACGTCACCCTGATCGACCGCACGTCCGACAGCATCATCCTGGCTTCCGGCGTGCAGCCAGGCGAGCGTGTGGTAACTGCCGGCGTTAACAGCCTCAAGCCTGGCCAGAAGGTCGCCTTCGACGAGGATGCGCAATGAAAGGAAGCTTCAACCTGTCCGACTGGGCACTCAAGCATCAATCGTTCGTCTGGTACCTGATGTTCGTCGGCCTGCTGATGGGGATTTTTTCCTATTTCAACCTGGGCCGTGAGGAAGACCCGTCGTTCACCATCAAGACCATGGTCATCCAGACCCGCTGGCCCGGTGCAACCCAGGATGAAACCCTGTACCAGGTTACCGACCGCATCGAGAAGAAGCTCGAGGAGCTCGACTCGCTGGATTACACCAAGAGCTACACCCGCCCGGGCGAGTCCACGGTCTACGTGTACCTGCGTGACACCACCAAGGCCGAGGACATCCCGGAAATCTGGTACCAGGTGCGCAAGAAGATCCAGGACATTCGTGGCCAGTTTCCCGCCGGCATCCAGGGGCCTGGGTTCAACGACGAGTTCGGTGACGTGTTCGGCTCGATCTACGCTTTTACCGCCGACGGCCTGACCATGCGTCAGTTGCGTGACTATGTTGAGCAGGCGCGGGCCGAAGTACGCGATGTACCCAACATCGGCAAGATCGAGTTTGTCGGTACCCAGGACGAAGTGCTGTACCTGAACTTCTCCACCCGCAAGCTGGCCGCCCTGGGCATAGACCAGCGCCAGGTCATGCAGGCCCTGCAAGCGCAGAATGCGGTCACCCCGGCCGGGGTGATCGAGGCTGGGCCGGAGCGTATCTCGGTGCGTACCTCCGGGCAGTTCGCCTCGGAAAAGGACCTGCAAACCGTCAACCTCAAGATCAACGACCGCTTCTTCCGCCTGGCTGATATCGCTGACATCGAGCGCGGCTATGTCGACCCGCCGTCACCGATGTTCCGGTACAACGGCCAGACCGCGATCGGCTTGGCCATTGGCATGAAGGCTGGCGGCAACATGCAGGTATTCGGTGCTGCGCTGAAAAAGCGCATGGACCAAGTGATCGAAGACCTGCCGATAGGTGTTGGCGTGCACACCGTGTCGGACCAGGCGGTGGTGGTCAAACAGGCGGTTGGCGGTTTCACCAGTGCGCTGTTCGAAGCGGTGGTGATCGTGCTGGCGGTGAGCTTCGTCAGCCTGGGCATGCGCGCAGGCCTGGTGGTGGCCTGCTCGATTCCGCTGGTGCTGGCGATGGTGTTCGTGTTCATGGAATACAGCGGCATCACCATGCAGCGGATTTCGCTGGGCGCGTTGATCATTGCCCTGGGGCTGTTGGTAGATGATGCGATGATCACCGTGGAGGTCATGGTCACCCGGCTGGAGATGGGCGAGAGCAAGGAGCAGGCGGCTACCTTTGCCTATACCTCCACGGCTTTCCCGATGCTCACCGGCACTCTGGTGACCGTGGCCGGCTTTGTGCCGATCGGCCTCAACGCCAGCTCCGCGGGCGAATACACCTACACCTTGTTCGCGGTCATTGCCGTAGCCTTGCTGGTGTCATGGATCGTTGCCGTGTTCTTCGCCCCGGTGCTGGGTGTGCATATTCTCAGCAGCAGCAAGCTCAAGGCCCACGAAGCCGAGCCTGGGCGGGTCGGCAGGGCGTTTGAAGGGGGGCTGCTGTGGTGCATGCGTCATCGCTGGCTGACGATCATCGGCACCATCCTGTTGTTTGCCCTGTCGCTGTTCTGCATGCGTTTCGTGCAGAACCAGTTCTTCCCCTCCTCGGACCGCCCGGAGATCCTGGTCGACCTGAACCTGCCGCAAAACGCTTCGATCGAGGAAACCCGAAAGGTGGTCGACCGTTTCGAGGCCCGCATCAAGGATGACCCCGATTTGGTGCATTGGAGCACCTACATTGGCCAGGGCGCCATCCGCTTCTACCTGCCGCTCGACCAGCAGCTGCAGAACCCGTATTACGCCCAGCTGGTCATTGTCAGCAAGGGCTTCGAAGAGCGCCAAGGCATGATCGAGCGCCTGCAGAAGATCCTGCATGAAGAATTCGTCGGCATCGGCACCAACGTGCAATCGCTGGAAATGGGCCCGCCGGTGGGTCGGCCGATCCAGTACCGGGTCAGTGGCTCCAGTATCGACGAGGTGCGCAAGCACGCCATCGACCTGGCCACCTTGCTTAACCAGAACGAGCACATCGGCGAGATGATCTATGACTGGAACGAGCCCGGTAAGGTGCTGCGCGTGGAGATCGCCCAGGACAAGGCGCGCCAGCTGGGGCTATCGTCGGAAGACGTGGCCAATGTGATGAACAGCATCGTCAGTGGCGTGCAGATAACCCAGGTCAACGACAACATCTACCTGGTCAACGTGGTCGCCCGCGCCGAAGACAGCGAGCGCGGTTCGCCCGATACTCTGCAGAACCTGCAGATCCTCACCCCCAACGGCACCTCGATCCCACTGCTGTCGTTCGCCACCGTGCGCTACGAGCTGGAGCAGCCATTGGTATGGCGGCGCGACCGCAAACCGACCATTACCATCAAAGCCTCGGTCAACGGCGACATCCAGCCCACCGACCTGGTGGCCCAACTGAAGCCGAAAATTGACGAGTTCGCCAGCAAGCTGCCGGTCGGTTACGAAGTGGCCACGGGTGGTACGGTTGAAGAAAGCAGCAAGGCCCAGGGGCCGATCGCCAAGGTCCTCCCACTGATGCTGTTCCTCATGGCGACCTTCCTGATGATCCAGTTGCACAGCGTACAGAAGCTGTTCCTGGTGGTCAGCGTGGCGCCGCTGGGGCTGATTGGCGTGGTGTTGGCGCTGGTGCCTACGGGCACGCCGATGGGCTTTGTGGCGATCCTCGGCATTCTGGCGCTCGCGGGTATCATCATTCGCAACTCGGTGATCCTGGTGACCCAGATCGACGAGTTCGAAGCCCAGGGCTTCTCGCCGTGGGATGCGGTGGTGGAGGCCACCAACCATCGTCGTCGGCCTATCCTGCTGACTGCGGCGGCGGCGAGCCTGGGCATGATCCCGATTGCCCGCGAGGTGTTCTGGGGCCCGATGGCCTACGCGATGATTGGCGGGATCATCGTGGCCACCTTGCTGACGCTGCTGTTCCTACCGGCACTGTACGTGGCCTGGTACAAGATCCGCGAGCCGCAGAAACAGAACTGAAGCCTTGTACGGACCTTGTGGGACCGGGTGATCCCGCTCCCACAGGGGGTTCTGGCGCCTGCGAAATCGTGAATTTATTTTGGTTATATAAAAATTCTTAAACAGTATTTTTAAGAATAACTCAGCCTCACTACTATTGCCCTCAAGCCAGGCGCAAATCCCCTTCATACCTCTGCCCGGCACCCTCACTCCAAGGAGAACGAGCATGAGTGCATCCCTGCGTAGCATCGACGGTCAGGACGAAGCCACCATTCTGCGGGAAATCCAGAGCGCCCTGCGCGACCTGCGGTTCGGTGCGGTGGAGATCACTGTGCACAACGCTCAGGTCGTCCAGATCGAGCGCAAGGAGAAGTTCCGCCTGCAACAGCCCGGCAACAAGACCGGCTGATCGCGCCACCCATTCAAAACTAGAAAAATGCCAATCGGGAGCTTCACCATGTCCATTCGCCGTTATGCGCTCGCCGCCCTGGCCAGTGCTGTTTTTGCCGGTTCCGCCATCGCCAAGGACTACGAACTGCTGAACGTGTCCTACGACCCGACCCGTGAGCTGTACCAGCAGTACAACGCCGAGTTCATCAAGCACTGGCAGCAGGCCCACCCGGGCGACAAGGTGAAGATCCAGCAATCCCACGGTGGCTCGGGCAAACAGGGGCGTGCGGTGATCGACGGCCTGCGTGCCGACGTGGTGACCCTGGCCCTGGCCGGTGACATCGACGAAATCGCCAAGCTGGGCAAGACCCTGCCGGACAACTGGCAGACCCGCTTGCCGGACGCCAGCACCCCGTATACCTCGACCATCGTGTTCCTGGTACGCAAGGGCAACCCGAAGGGCATCAAGGACTGGGGCGACCTGATCAAGAAGGACGTGTCGGTCATTACCCCCAACCCGAAAACCTCTGGCGGTGCGCGCTGGAACTTCCTTGCCGCCTGGGCCTACGGCCTGAAGACCGGCGGGAGCGAAGACAAGGCCAAGGCATATGTCCAGGAGCTGTTCAAGCACGTCCCTGTGCTGGACACCGGCGCCCGTGGCTCGACCATCACCTTCGTCAACAACGGCCAGGGTGACGTGTTGCTGGCTTGGGAAAACGAAGCTTTCCTGGCGCTGAAGGAAGACGGTGGGGCTGACAAGTTCGACATCGTTGTACCGTCGCTGTCGATCCTGGCCGAGCCGCCGGTCGCGGTGGTGGACAAGAACGCCGAGAAGAAGGGCAATACCGAGATTGCCACCGAGTACCTGAAGCACCTGTACAGCCCGGCCGGGCAGAAGATTGCTGCGGAGAACTTCTACCGCCCGCGTGACGAGAAAGTGGCTGCCGAGTTCGGCAAGCAGTTCCCGAAACTCGACCTGGTGACCATCGACAAGGATTTTGGTGGTTGGAAGACGGCACAACCGAAATTCTTCAATGATGGCGGTGTGTTCGACCAGATCTATCAGGCACAGTAAACGCCAAGGAAAAGCGGGGGCCGCCTTGCGGCCCATTCGCGGCACAAGGCCGCTCCCACAAAGAGCCGCGATCCCCCGTGGAACCGCGATCCCTGTGGGAGCGGCCTTGTGCCGCGAATGGGCTGCAAAGCAGCCCCAGGATTCAGAAGCCTGCACCGGCCCCGGATCGATACTGGGCCAAGTGCATTCAACCAGGGATACTTATGTCACGTCGTATTTCCCCCGTCATACCCGGCTTCGGGCTGACGCTGGGCTACACCTTGGTGTACCTCAGCCTGATCGTGCTGATACCGCTGGCGGCCATGTTCATCCATGCCTCGCAGCTCACCTTCGAGCAGTTCTGGAACATCATCAGTGCGCCGCGGGTGATCGCTGCGCTCAAGCTGAGCTTCGGCACCGCCCTGTTCGCCGCCATCATCAACGGTGTGATCGGTACCCTGCTGGCCTGGGTGCTGGTGCGTTACACGTTCCCAGGGCGCAAGATCATCGACGCCATGATCGACCTGCCCTTCGCCCTGCCCACTGCCGTTGCCGGCATCGCCCTGACCGCCTTGTATGCACCGCAGGGTTGGGTCGGCCAGTTCGCCACCGACCTGGGCTTCAAGATCGCCTACACCCCGCTGGGTATCACCCTGGCACTGACCTTCGTCACCCTGCCGTTCGTGGTGCGCACGGTGCAGCCGGTGCTGGCCGATATCCCGCGTGAAGTGGAAGAAGCCGCGGCCTGCCTGGGCGCCAAGCCATTGCAGGTGTTCCGCCACATCCTGGCGCCGGCACTGCTGCCGGCCTGGCTCACGGGCTTTGCGTTGGCCTTCGCCCGTGGCGTGGGCGAGTATGGCTCGGTGATTTTCATCGCCGGCAACATGCCGATGAAAACCGAAATCCTGCCGCTGCTGATCATGGTCAAGCTCGACCAGTACGACTACACCGGCGCGACCGCCATCGGCGTGCTGATGCTGGTGGTTTCCTTCATCCTGCTGCTGCTGATCAACCTGCTGCAGCGCCGTATCGAAACCCCTTGAAGGAGGCCGGCATGTCCAGTTCATCCCTGAGTACCAGCGCCGCCGCCAACGCCGCCCGCCGTGGCAGTGCCACTTCGCGCCGCATCCTGATCGGCCTTGGCTGGCTGGTGTTCGCGCTGTTCCTGCTGCTGCCGCTGGTCATCGTGGTGTCGCAGGCGCTGAAGAACGGTTTTGGTACCTTCTTCGAGGCGATCTTCGAGCCTGACGCCTTGTCGGCGCTGAAGCTGACCCTGCTCGCCGTGTTCATCTCGGTGCCGCTGAACCTGGTGTTCGGAGTCAGCGCTGCGTGGTGCGTGAGCAAGTACACCTTCCGCGGCAAGAGCATCCTGGTCACCCTGATCGACCTGCCGTTCTCGGTGTCGCCGGTGATCGCGGGCCTGGTCTACGTGCTGATGTTCGGCGCGCAAGGCCTGTTCGGGCCGTGGCTGCAGGACCACGATATCCAGATCGTCTTCGCACTGCCCGGCATTGTCCTGGCGACCATCTTCGTCACCGTGCCGTTCGTGGCCCGTGAGCTGATCCCGCTGATGCAGGAGCAGGGCACGCAAGAGGAGGAGGCCGCACGCCTGCTCGGCGCCAATGGTTGGCAGATGTTCTGGCACGTGACCCTGCCGAACATCAAGTGGGGCCTGATCTATGGCGTGGTGCTGTGTACTGCACGGGCCATGGGCGAGTTTGGCGCGGTGTCGGTGGTGTCCGGCCACATCCGTGGCGTGACCAACACCTTGCCGCTCCACGTGGAGATCCTCTACAACGAGTACAACCACGTCGCGGCTTTCAGCGTGGCCAGCCTGTTGCTGATCCTGGCGCTCTTCATCCTGCTGCTCAAGCAGTGGAGCGAGAACCGTATTAACCGCCTGCGCCACAGCGCCGCGGAGGAATGATTCATGTCGATCGAAGTTCGTAACGTCAGCAAGCGCTTCAACAGCTTCCAGGCCCTGGACAACATCAACCTGGACATCAACAGCGGCGAACTGGTGGCCTTGCTCGGCCCGTCCGGTTGCGGCAAGACCACCCTGCTGCGCATCATCGCCGGCCTGGAAACCCCGGACCAGGGCAACATCGTGTTCCATGGTGAGGACGTGTCCGGCCATGACGTGCGCGACCGCAACGTCGGTTTCGTGTTCCAGCACTACGCGTTGTTCCGTCACATGAGCGTGTTCGACAACGTTGCCTTTGGCCTGCGCATGAAGCCCAAGGGCGAGCGCCCGAGCGAGAGCAGGATTGCCGAGAAGGTGCATGAACTGCTGAACATGGTGCAGCTGGACTGGCTGTCCGACCGCTACCCGGAGCAGCTGTCTGGCGGCCAGCGTCAGCGTATTGCCCTGGCCCGCGCCTTGGCAGTGGAGCCCAAGGTGCTGCTGCTGGACGAGCCGTTCGGTGCCTTGGACGCCAAGGTGCGCAAAGAGCTGCGCCGCTGGCTGGCGCGGCTGCACGAGGATATCAACCTGACCTCGGTGTTTGTCACCCACGACCAGGAGGAGGCCATGGAAGTGGCTGACCGCATTGTGGTGATGAACAAAGGTGTGATCGAGCAGATCGGCTCGCCAGGCGAGGTGTACGAACAGCCGGCCAACGATTTCGTCTATCACTTCCTCGGCGATTCCAACCGGTTGGCCTTGAGCGAAGGGCACCATGTGCTGTTCCGCCCGCACGAAGTGTCGCTGTCGCGCCATGAGACCGAAGGGCACCATGCCGCCGAGGTGCGAGATATCCGGCCGTTGGGCGCGACCACACGGGTGACCTTGAAGGTGGAAGGGCAGAGCGAGCTGATCGAAGCCGAAGTGGTCAAGGACCATGACAGCCTGACCGGGTTGGCGCGGGGAGAGACGTTGTTCTTCCGGCCAAAGGTTTGGCAGAAGGTGGCGGACATCTGAGCCGGCTTTGTGAGTGAAAGGCCCGGGCTTGGTCTTGATGCTGTTCACCTAAGCCCGATGTGACATCGATTGGGGCTGCCTTGCAGCCCTTCGCGGGCAAGCCCGCTCCTACAAGTACGGCGCAAACCTCAAGGAATGCACGCTGCTTTGGGAGCGGGCTTGCCCGCGAAGGGCCGCAAGGCGGCCCCGATTGCTTAAGTGAACAAGGGTGCGAGCCTCGCGGCAATCTCATGCCTTGCGCAAATATTTTGTATGCCCTCAATGCATCGCTCTTACCTCTGAAAGCCGCAGCCCACGCAATCCGTAGCTTTGACGCTGCCCATCAAAAACATTATTCAGTTAAGTTATAACTATAATTTTAAACATTACTTTAAGAGATAAGCCTCTGGCCCCGATGATTCAGCCACACACCTGAATCGAGACCCCAGGAGTTTTTATCAATGGGTAATGTCCAGTCGGCCGTCAGGGCCTACGACCAGCCATGGGGCCCGGCCCCGGGCGACCTGGTCGAGCTTGGACGCACGCTTCGCCTGCCACTGGGCCAGCTGCGCCTGCAACGCACGCCGGTCAGCGGGCTCAAGCGCCGCGACAAGCTGGTGCTCGGCCTGCTAGTGCTGGCCCTGCATGGCGCAGCTGGGTATTGGGTCAGCCAGGCACCCACGCCAGTGCTGCCGGTGGTGCCGCCGCAGGTGCCGCCCATGACCATCGAATTCGCCGCGCCGGCACCGCCCGTGGTCGAACCGCCGCCGCCAGCCCCTGCGCCGCCCGTTGTCGTGCCACCGCCACCGGCAGTCGACGAACTGGCCGCCAAGCCCAAACCCAAGCCCAAGCCCGTGCCCAAGCCAGTGGTCAAGCAAGCGCCGAAGCCCCAGCCCAAACCGGTCGAAGCACCACCCCCGAGGCCGGTCGCGGCGCCGGCCCCGCCTGCTCCGGCACCACCTGCCCCGGCCCCGATAACCCCGGCTTCGGCAAACGCCGCGTACCTGAAAAACCCGGCACCGGAGTATCCGCAGATGGCCCAGCGTCGTGGCTGGGAAGGCACCGTGCTATTGCGCGTAGAGGTGCTGCCCAGCGGCAAGCCCGGGCAAATTCAGATCCAGAAGAGCAGCGGCCGCGATGCCTTGGATGCCGCTGCGCTAGCCGCGGTCAAGCGCTGGAGCTTCGTGCCTGCCAAGCAGGGCGACGTGGCCCAGGCCGGCTGGGTCAGCGTGCCGATCGATTTCAAGCTTCGCTAACTTTTTCGCAGAACACAGGAAGACATCATCATGAGCCTGCTGGCATCCCCCCTTGAGTCCGTTGAAAGCGCAGTCATCTGGCTGCTGGTTGGTTTCTCTGTCGTCACGTGGGGGCTTGCCCTGGTCAAGGTCGCGCAGTTCGTGCGGCTGAAGAACCAGGACAAACGCTTCCACCAGCAGTTCTGGGCTGCCTCCAGCCTGGACTCGGCGGCACAACTCAGCCACGAGCTGCCTGGCCCGGCTGCCCGCGTGGCCCAGTCTGGTTACGCTGCAATCGCCGTGGGCGAAACCCAGGCCAATGACCTGAGCCACGCCATCAACCACCAGGACCGCCTGGAGCGCGCGTTGCGCCAGCAAATCGTGCGTGAGCGCCGCTCGCTGGAAACCGGCCTGGCAGTGGTTGCCAGTATCGGCAGCACGTCGCCCTTCATCGGCCTGTTCGGCACCGTGTGGGGTATCATGGAAGCGCTCAAGGGTATCAGCGCGGCCGGCTCTGCCAGCCTGGAAACCGTGGCCGGGCCGATTGGTGCTGCACTGGTGGCAACCGGTGTAGGTATCGCCGTCGCGGTGCCGGCGGTGCTGGTGTACAACTATTTCCTGCGCCGCCTCAAGCTGACGGCTGCCGACCTGGATGACTTTGCCCACGACTTCTACAGCCTGGCGCAGAAGAGCGCCTTCCGCGTGCTGGTGCACCCGGCTGTGCACAAAGCCCAGGCCGGTTTCACCCAGCCGGTGAAGGAGGCGTCCTGATATGGCCTTTTCGACCCAGGACAGCGACGAAGTCCTCAGTGAAATCAATGTCACGCCTTTGGTAGACGTCATGCTGGTGCTGCTGGTGGTGTTCATCGTCACCGCGCCGCTGCTGACCAACGCCATCCCTATCAATCTGCCCAAGACCGAGGCCGTGGCCCCGGTGGAGCAGAAGGACCCGCTGGTGGTCAGCATTGACGGTGAAGGCAAGCTGTTCATCAACAAGGACCAGATCCAGCCCGACCTGCTGGAAACCAACCTCAGGGCTGCCAAGGACAAGGACGCGGACGTGCGTGTGCAACTGCAGGCCGATGACGGCGTGAACTACGGCGAAGTGGCGCGGGCCATGGCAGCCATCGAACGTGCGGGGATCAGCAAACTGGCAGTGATAACCGCGCGCTGATACCTGCAAAACCTCTTCAGGCAAGTGCTTATGGGCCACATCTCTTGGCAGGGGTTGGCCCTCTTTTTTTTGCCTGATCCGGGTGGGAGCGGGCGTGCCCGCGAACACGGGCGAAGCCCGTGCCATCCACCGCGGTGCTTGCTTCGCGGGCATGCCCGCTCCCACAGGGATCGCACACGCTATCTGTTGTTTGGTTATTAATAAATAGCTTCTTATTCCTTTACGAATATAACTCCCTCCCTATACTTGTCTCCAAGCACGCAAACTTACTGGAGGCGTCCCCATGCGCAATGAGTCGATTCGTTACCTGATTGTGCCGGGCTGGCAAGGATCGCCAGACAACCATTGGCAAAGTCACTGGCAGCGCACCCTGCCCAACAGTGCGCGGGTCGAGCAGCACGACTGGCTCACCCCGCAACGGCAGGACTGGGTCCAGGCGCTGGAGCAGGCGATCGCCGCCGAGCGCTCGCCGGTGATCCTGATTGCCCACAGCCTTGGCTGCGTCACTGTCGCCCATTGGGCTGCGCAGGCCAGCCCGGCCTTGCGGCGGCAGGTGCGGGGTGCATTGCTGGTGGCACCGGCAGACGTCGAACGGCCGACCTGTGCGCCGGCCCTGCGCAACTTTGCGCCGATCCCGACCGAAGCCTTGCCATTCCCCAGCCAGGTCGTCAGCTCTGACAACGACCCTGCCGTAAGCGTGCCGCGGGCGCTGTACCTGGCCCAGGCGTGGGGCGCCGAAGCGGGGTTGCTGAGCAACGCCGGGCACATCAACGTCAAGTCCGGCCATGAGCGTTGGGAACAAGGTTTCGCCTACTTGTATCGCTTGCAAAGCCGGGTCGAGCAGCGCGCACTGCGTCGCGCCTGATAGGCCTTAGCGTTTTCCGTTTACCTGACGCCCGGCCAATGAAGGCCTGGGGCGGGAGTTCGTCATGACGTTTCAAAACCCGTTTGGCCAGCCACTGCTGACCTTCCCCGAGCTGGACAAGAGCCCGCTGAGCATCCGCGCCAAGGCGCTGGTGTTCATAGACCCACGCTCGCAGCAACTGCGCGAGGACCTTGAGCGCCTGGCGCCGCAACCCTTGCCGGTGCTGATCCGTGGCGAGACTGGCACCGGGAAGGAGCTGCTCGCGCGGCAGATTCACCGCGCCAGCGACCGGGGCGGGCTATTCGTGTCGGTCAACTGCGCAGCTATCAGCCCCACCTACGCCGACGCCGAGTTGTTCGGCTACAGCGCCGGCACCCATGGCGGCACGGCCAGCAGCCGCGCTGGGTGGTTCGGCTCGGCCAACGGCGGCACGCTGTACCTGGACGAGATTGCCGACTTGCCGCTGGCCATCCAGGGCAAGCTGCTGGCGGCCCTGGAGAACCGCGAGGTCATAAGGGTGGGCGCGCAACAGCCGCAGCCGGTGGATGTGCGCCTGGTGGCCGCCAGCAGCATCGACCTGGCACGGGTAGTGCGTGCGGGGCGCTTTAACGAACGCCTTTACCAATACCTGCGCGAAGGGGCTTTGGAGCTGCCCCCGTTGCGCGAGCGGCCGGGCGATATCCTGCCGCTGGCCGAGTATTTCGTGGGCATCTACAGTGTGCGCCTGCAGCGCCCTGTGCCCTTGGTAAGCGAGGCTGCGCAGCACGTGCTGGAGGCCCATCCATGGCCTGGCAACACCCGCGAGCTCGAGAACGTCATCCACTTTGCCTTGCTGGTGAATGACGGTGTTGAGATCCAGCCTGAAGATCTCGATCTGCTCAAGCACGCGCGCTAGACATCACTCATAAGCAAAGTGACTGGTGGCATTTTGGTTTTGGAATAAGCAGCTAAGTAAAAGATATTGTTACGGAATAAAAAATCTAGGTATTGTCCGCCTCATGCCCGCTGGTGAATCGGTTGGGCACCCCATTCGCCATCGCTGATGGCCCAGAATCAGAACAAGGACCACCATGAAGAAGACCCTGCTCACCACTGCCCTGGCCGCTGCCCTGTCGTTCTCCGGCCTGGCCGCCGCTGCCGAGAAACTGGTGGTTGCTGCTACCCCGGTACCCCATGCCGAAATCCTCGAGCTGATCAAGCCGACCCTGGCGAAAGAAGGCGTGGACCTGCAGATCAAGGTCTTCACCGACTACGTCCAGCCGAACGTGCAGGTTGACCAGAAGCGCCTGGATGCCAACTACTTCCAGACCCTGCCGTACCTGAAGAGCTTCAACGAAGGCAAGGGCACCCACCTGGAGACAGTGGTCGGCGTGCACGTCGAGCCGTTCGGTGGTTACTCGAAGAAGGTCAAGAGCCTTAGCGAGCTGAAGGACGGCGCTACCGTGGCTATCCCGAACGAGGGGAGCAACAGCGGCCGTGCGCTGATCCTGCTGCAGAAGGCTGGCCTGATTACCCTCAAAGACCCGAAAAACGCCCTGGCTACCCCCAAGGACATCGCCGAGAACCCGAAGAAGCTGAAGTTCCGCGAGCTTGAGTCGGCCATGCTGCCGCGCGTGCTGGACCAGGTGGACCTGGACATGATCAACACCAACTACGCCCTGGAAGCCGGCCTGAATCCGGCCAAGGATGCGCTGGTGATCGAAGGTGCCGACTCGCCGTACGTGAACTTCCTGGTTGCCCGCCCGGACAACAAGGATAGCGAGGCCATGCAGAAACTGGCCAAGGCGCTGACCAGCCCGGAAGTGAAAGCATTCATCGCCAAGAAGTACCAGGGTGCTGTGCTGCCGGCGTTCTGATCCGGTTGCAGGTCCTGGCATGACCAACGCCGACACGCTTGTGTCGGCGTTTTGTTTCGGGGCCGCTCTGCGGCCCATTCGCGGCGCAAGGCCGCACAACAATGCGCGGCGTACGCCGAACCACCCGCGCCAGTAGTACCCTCAGAATCATCCGCCTGGTATCAATCGCAAGGTACTTTGCGCCGGAATCACCCCCATCTGCGCTCGCTGATACTGCCCCTGCACATACCCCTCGGCCTGGTCCGAGTAATGCCGGTCAAATGGCACGCCACTCTGCCCGACCGGGTTGCTGGTCAGCGCCTGCCCGGCATCGGCAAAGTCGATCAACCGTCGGGTAGACGGCCCATAGGTCACCGGCCATGGCGCCGGGCCAATCTTTGCCGAGAGGTTGTTGGGTACCTCGTGGGTACCTGGCGCAGCGAACGCACCAACGTTGAACAGCAGGTTCAGCGGCTTTTTCACCCCCAGTGGATGGTTGTGGGTCAGGGTATGGGCCTTTCCCCACTGCCAGCGCGCCGGGTCGTTGCCCAGCGTATCGCGCAGGTGCTTCAGGCTGTTCTGCCATGCCGTACGCACCACCGCCGTACGGTCGGTACGCTGGTTGCCACCACGGGTGTTCCACCAAGGTGAATCGGCATCTGCCGCCAGCCGCGGCAGGGCGTCGTCGATGGCTCGGGTGCTGATCAGTACCGGGAACCAGGTGTCGCCCAGTTCGTCATGCAGGGCCGCGAACGCCAATTCGTAGAGAAACTGGTTGAACAGCGTGGCAGTGGTCGAGTCCAGCGGGTAGTCGCCAGCCCAGGCCGCCAGTTGCTCGACCAGCTCCTTCTCTTCGTCATCTACGGCTATACCGCGCAGGGTTGCCAGCAGTGGGGCCAGGGTACGCGGGCCATAGTCGCTGGCGGTGTCCAGTTGTAGCGCCTGGCTGTTCTGGGTGTCCCACTTCACGTCAGGGTTGGCCAGGTAGCGATCGAGCTGGCGGCCACGGTCGGGCAGGTTGTAGTAACCCGGTACCGGCACCGCCGCTGGCGGCTGGTAGTTGGCCGAGACGATGTAGCCTTGTGTTGGGTTCTCTTGCTGCGGGTTGACGCTGAACGGATAGAAACCGAGCTTGTCGGCTTGCGTGCTGGCGCCGTCGAGGATGAACGCCGGGTCGACGCCGTCCGGGCGTATCGGTAGCTTCGCCGCCGCCCACCAGCCAATATCGCCGCGGGCGTTGGCCCAGACAAAGTTCAGGCCTGGTGCGTGAACCTTGCCTGCGGCCTCACGCATCTTGGCCAGGGTGTCGGCGCGGTTGAGCTGGTAGAAGCCGTCGAGGATAGGGTTTTCGGTTTCCAGGAACGCCCACCACATGGCGATTGGCGTGGCCCCGGCGGTGTTGCCCAGCACGTCGTTGACGATCGGGCCATGGGGCGAGCGGCGCAGGCTGATGGTGACCGGCGTTTCGCCTTTGACCGCAATCTGCTGCTCGGTTGTTTCCAGCGCCTGCCATTTACCGCCGACCATGACTTGGTTGGGGTCGGCCGGGTTGCTGCGCTCGGCGATCAGGTCGACGTCATCGTTCTGGAACATGGTCAGGCTCCAGCCGAAGTCGCGGTTGTGGCCGAGCAGAGCGAATGGGTTGAGCGCCTGGAAGTAGCCATAGAGGTTGAAGCCGGGCGCCGAAAGCTCAGCCTCGTACCACACCGCTGGCACCGCGAAGCTGATGTGTGGGTCGCCGGCCAGCAATGGCTTGCCACTGCGGGTGCGGCTGCCTGAAACGGCCCATGCGTTGCTGCCTTCGAACTGGGGGATGCCGGCGTCGGTCAGCGCTTCGTGGCTCAGGCGGGCGAGGGCTTCCAGGGTGCGCCAGTCGGCCGCGGCCAGCGGCTTGCCCAGCGCCCCGTCGGGTTGCCAGCCTTGGACGAAGACGTTCAGGTAGTCGGGGCCCAGCTGATCCCGGATGTAGGTCAGCGCCGGTTCGGTGCGGAACGCTGCGGCAAAACTGTAGGCCAGGTAGCCGGCGATGCTCAGTGTGTCCTCGGCGGTGAACGGGCGTGGGGGGATGCCGAGCAGGTCGAATTCCATCGGCTTGGGGTGGCTGGCCTGCCAACTGTTGACCCCCTCCAGGTAGGCTTGCAGGGCCTGCCCGGCGGGCGACTGCGGGTCCTGACGCTTGGCCATCAGCGCGGCCTGCTCGCGTATGCGCAGGCTGCGGAACAGGGTATCGGTGGGCAGCAGCTTGTTGCCCAGTACTTCGGCCAGCTCGCCACGCGCCAGGCGGCGCATGATCTCCATCTGGAACAACCGGTCCTGGGCATGCACGTAGCCCAGGGCGCGGTACAGGTCTGGCTCGCTCTGTGCCTGCAGGTGCGGCACGCCACGGGCGTCATAGCGTACGCTGACCGGCGCCTGCAGGCCGGCGATGGCGACCTCGCCGTCGCGTCGCGGCAGCTTGCCCTGTACGTACCAGTAACCGGCGCCGGCGGCCACGGCAACCACCACGGCCAGCAGGGTCAGGCTGCGCTTCATGCAGACTCCTTGTGCGTTCAAGCAGAAAATAGGGTCCGATCATCGGTGGATTCGCGAACAGAGCATAGCCCCCCAAAGGAGTTTCCATGTCCCTCAGCGAAAAACAGAAAATGCTCACCGGCCAGCTCTACCACGCTGGCTGCCCCGAGCTGCAAGCCGAGCAGATCGCCAACAAGCACTGGATGAATCACTACAACGGCAGTGTCGAACTGCTGAATGATGCGCGTCATGGGCTGTTGGTCGAGCACTTCAATCAGGCCGGCGAAGGCACAGTGATTCGCCCGCCGTTCTATTGCGACTACGGCTACAACATCAGTGTCGGCCGCAATACCTTCGTGAACTTCAACTGCGTGATCCTCGACGTGGTGCCCGTGCGTATCGGCGACCACTGCCAGATCGGCCCCAATGTGCAAATCTACGCGGCGGACCATCCGCTTGACCCTGAAGTGCGGCGCAGTGGCCTGGAGAGTGGGCGGCCTGTGACGATCGGCGACAACGTGTGGATTGGCGGTGCGGCGATCATCCTGCCGGGGGTGACCATTGGCGACAATGCTGTGGTCGGCGCTGGCAGCGTGGTAACCCGGGACGTGCCGGCGGGTGCGACGGTGGTGGGTAACCCTGCGCGGGTGCGTCAGCCCGCCCAAGGGCAGTAGCAGCCCACGGCCAGGGTATTGGAGGCGCTGACCTGGCGGCCGTCGAGCAGGGCCCTGAGGATTGGTTCGATGAAGCTGTTGCTGGCGTTGCACACCGCGCCTTCGCTGTACGGGCCAAAGTAGGCCAGGCGGCCTTGCTGGTCCCAGATGGCTACGGCCGGGGAAGCGGGCAGGTGCTGGCTGCCGGGCAGATCGGTGATGGGTTGCAAGCTGCTGAGGTTAGCGGGTAGCTGGCCGTGGCTACCGGGCTTTTGCAGCACGTGGAAGGTAACGCCGTGGCCTGCGAACTGGCTCACCAGGTCGCCCAGGTGCTGTTGGTTGCCGACATTGCACGGGCACGCCGGGTCCCAGAAATGCACCACACGAACCGGGCCGGGGCCGGCCAGCCCTACAGGTAGTTGCAGTTGGCTGCCGTCGAACAGCGTGGCCTGGTTGTCGAACGGGCGCAGGTAGCGGGCCTGGAAGGTGGTGTAGGCCTGCCAGAGGATGACTGCGCCGACCAACAAGGCGATTACCGTGCACAGCGGTTTGATGATTCGGCTATTCATGAAGAGTCGATGGCCCTTTGTGGGAGCAGGCTTTGTGCAAGACAGTTGATCCAACAGTTTGATCGGTGATGATTGTGCAAAGGTGAGCAAGCTTGCCATGGCGCCGGCCAGAGCTGAAGATTCCAGATCAATACTTGCATCAATGTGGATGTACCCGATGCCCCCTGCCTTTCACCCCGACCGCCTGCGCACCAGCCTGGCGCCGTTCACCACTCGCCAGCCTCTGTCGGCACAAGCGCAGGACTACCAGCGTTTCTATGGCCTGAACCTGCCGGCACACAGCTGGCTGGGCAGCTTTCAGGCCGCGGGGTTCGACCTGGTCGCGCAGGCATGGCTGCCCGAGCAGCCAAGCGCGACGCTGTTCCTGTTGCACGGCTATTACGACCACATGGGCCTGTACCGGCACGTGATCGAGTGGGCGCTCAAGCAGGGTTTTGCGGTAGTCAGCTGCGACCTGCCCGGCCATGGGTTGTCCAGCGGCGAGCGCGCCAGTATCAGTGACTTTGCGGTGTATCAGCAGGTGCTGGAGGCCCTGTTCTACCAGGCGAGTACGTTGCAGCTACCGCACCCGTGGCACCTGTGCGGGCAAAGCACCGGCGGCGCGATTGCCGTGGATCATCTGCTGTACCAGGGCGCGCGCAGCCCTGTCGATGGCCAGGTCATCCTGCTGGCCCCGCTGGTGCGGCCTTGTTCCTGGCGTTGGTCGAAGTTCAGCTATCGCGTGCTGCGCCACTTCGTCAACGGCATCGAGCGGCGCTTCAGCGAGAACACCAACGATCCGGCCTTTCTGCCGTTTCTTGAGGCAGACCCGCTGCAACCGCGCCGGCTACCAACCGCCTGGGTGGGCGCCTTGATCGCCTGGGTCAAACGCATCGAGGCCGCGCCACGCAGTACGCGGCGGCCATTGATCGTGCAGGGTGAGGCCGATGGTACGGTGGACTGGCCCTACAACCTTGAAGTGCTGAAGGCCAAATTCGCCGAGCCGCAGATACTGATGCTGCCCGAAGCGCGTCACCATCTGGCCAACGAGCTGCCGGGCATTCGCCAGCGCTACTTCCACTTCATCGACCAGCACCTTGGCTGATCACTTCAGGTCGTTGCTGCTCTGGCCAACCGCCAGGCCGGCACGCACAGCGGCCAAGGCAGCCTGGTAATAGGCCTTGCCGTCGGGGGATTCGGCAAAAGTGGCGAACTCTTCCAGCTCGGCGTCGGTCAGGTCGCGGTAGACGTAGAGAAGGGTGTTGTTGAGGTCTTCGCCAATCTGCCCCATCAACCGCTGGCGCTGGCCGTCGAGCAGGCCCTGGGCCTGACCGCCGCCGAACAGGCCGGGGATCATCGAGCTCAGGCTGTCGGCGGCCACGCCGGCAATGGCCAGGCTGACTTCGGCACCGGCCTCACGTGCTGGCAGGGCCTGGGCCAGATGGCCGATGACCAGCAGGCGGTCGTCGCTGGCCTGGATTTTCGGCAGGCCCTTGGCATTTTTGGCCAGTTCGTCCTTGCGCGTGGCCCTGAGCTCGGCCGCCACCACCTTGCGCCCCAGAGGCGACTGGAAGAACGCCAGGGCCGGTGCTGGGTTGGCCAGGCTGGCGCGCAGTTTTGCCTGGGCGCGACGGTCCACCGCCTGGGCCTGGAAGCGCTGGTTGCTGTTGTTGACCAGCGCCTGGTACACGGCGGGTGGCAAACTGTTGCGATAGCGCTGCTGGGCGGCGGTCAGGGCATCGTTGAAGTGGGCGCGCTGGTCGGGCCAGCCGGCAGCCTTGTACAGTTGATCCAGGTTGTCTGCCCAGACAGGCGTGGTGCAGATCATCAGCAGAATCAGGGAAAACAGACGGCGCATTCAGGACTCCTGTCGGCAGGTGGCTATTGTCCTTGGCCCGGCGCCGGTTTGTCGAGATATCCGCGTGTTTCTCGGCCAAGTGGCGCTGTGCGCCGACAAGGCGAATGGATATGATGCGCGCCATGCACACTTCCCCTGAAAACCCGATGCTTGCGGCCGTCGTAGACGATTTGGCCACCCATGGCTGGTCCCAGCAGGCGCTCTTCCTGCCTGGCGGCCTGGTGCGCGCGCTGGCGGCCGAGTGCCGGCGCCGTGACGCCGAAGGCGAACTCAACCCGGCCGGGGTGGGGCGCGGTGATGCCCAGGAGGTGCGCGAGACCATTCGCGGCGACCAGATCCAGTGGATCGACCCCGGGCAGGCCGAGGCTTGCGACCAGTACCTGGGCGCCATGGACCAGTTGCGCCAGGCCATCAACCAGGGGCTGTTCCTCGGTCTGGAAGACTTCGAGTGCCACTTTGCCTTGTACCCGCCGGGGGCATTCTACCGCCGCCACCTGGACCGCTTTCGCGACGACGACCGGCGCATGGTCTCGGCGGTGCTTTATCTGAACGAGGGCTGGCAGCCGCAGGATGGCGGGCAGTTGCGCATGTTCCTCGCGGACGGTATCGAGCATGATGTCGAGCCGGTGGCGGGTTGCCTGGTGGTGTTCCTGTCGGGCGAGGTGCCTCACGAAGTACTGCCGGCCGGGCGCGAACGGCTATCGTTGACCGGCTGGTTCAGGCGGCGGGGCAATGACCCGTTCTGATTTGCCCAAGGTGCTTGTCAGTGCCTGCCTGTTGGGGCAGCCGGTGCGCTATGACGGCCGGGCCAGTGGCCACCCTGACCTGTTGCAGCAGTGGCAGGCCGAAGGGCGCGTGGTGCCATTGTGCCCGGAAGTCGCCGGGGGGTTGCCGACCCCGCGCCCGCCAGCGGAGATCCCGGGTGGGCAGGGCGGCAAGGTGCTTGATGGTGACGCGCAGGTGATTACCGTGACGGGTGAAAATGTCACTGCCGAGTTTCTGGCCGGTGCGCAGCTGGCGCTGGAGCTGGTGCGGCGGCATGGCATTGGCGTCGCGGTGCTGAAGTCGGGCAGCCCTTCATGTGGCAACCGGCTGACCTATGACGGCACGTTCAGTGGGGTGAAGGTGACGGGCGAAGGGGTGACCACGGCATTGCTGCGGCGGGCGGGGGTGCAGGTGTTCAGCGAGCTGGAGCTGGAACAGGCGCAGCGGGCCCTGGCTGAGCTTTCAGGTTAAACCTGTGCCGGCCCTTTCGCGGGTGAGCCCGCTCCCACGGGGATAGCACGCACCCCCGCGAAGAGGCCAGTACAGGCGATAAGAATCTTACTGCCCGGCTGCAGTCTCCTGCACACCCTTGAACCACTTCTGCTCTAGCTCGGCAGTGCGGCCGCTGTCCTTCAACCGCTGCAGGGCATTGTTCACTGCACTTTCAAAAGCCGGGTTGTCCTTCTGGAACGGGATCACCAGTTTCTGCTCGCCAAACGGCTGGCTCACATCGAGCGGGCCGTCAACGGTGAGCGATTCAATAGACGGTGTGAGTGCGATGTCGTACTTGCCGCTTTCGACACCGGGCAGCACATCGGCTGCAGCGGCCTCGACGAACTCGGCGCGCAAGTCCAGCTCCTTGGCCAGGTCCTGGCCAAACTCAATGTCGAAACCGGTCAGGTGGTCGTCTTGCTTAAAGGCGTAAGGCTGGTTGTTGGCCTGTACGGCAATGCGCAGTTCACCCCGGTCGGCGATTTCGTCGATCAGCTCCGCTTGGGCCAATGGACTGATCAGTACTGCCAGCAGTACCCCTATGGTCGAGCGCATGAATGCCCCTTTTCTTTTCGCAGATGAGTAACTTTCGCCAGGGCTTTATTCCTCGCCGTGGTCGAGCGCAGCCTATGACCCCTAAGCCTCGGCATTGTTTAACCCTGACGGAAATATTTCTGTCAGGCAATGTGAACATCTTGGCGAATATTTCAACTAAGGTGAAACACCGCTGCCGCTGGACTATGGCGGCGGTCAATAAGTGAATCACAGGAGAAGTGAATGAACAGCCTATTTTCGCGTGCTGCCGTAGCCGGTCTGCTGATGGGAGTGTCGGTGTTCGCCAGTGCCGCAGATGCCCTGAAGAGCCAGGAGCCGCCCAAGGATGCCAAGGTCGTCATCGTCTCCCCCGCCGATGGCGCTACGGTCGACAAGACCTTTACCGTCAAGTTCGGCATCGAGGGCATGGGCCTGAAGCCGGCCGGTGACCAGACCCCGCACACTGGCCATCACCACCTGCTGGTGGATGTGGACAAAGAGCCGGTAGCCGACATGCCGCTGCCGACCAGCCTGATGCCAGAGGCCGGCACCGCACTGCCAGCAGGCCCGCAGGTGCTGCACTTCGGTCAGGCACAGACTGAAACCAGCATCACCCTGACCCCGGGCAAGCACACCCTGCAGCTGGTGCTGGGTGACCGGTACCACGTGCCGTTCAAGCCGAGCGTCGAGTCGAAGAAAATCACTGTCGAAGTGAAATGAAAAAAGGGAGGCCACCAGGGCCTCCCTTCTTCATGCAGCAAGCAAACTTAGAACAGGACGCGGGAACGGATGGTGCCCTTGACCTGTTGCAGTTTCTCTTGCGCCAGGTCGGAGTACTCGGCGTCAACGTCGATTACCACGTAACCGACTTTCTCGTTGGTCTGCAGGAACTGACCGGAGATGTTGATGCCGTTCTCGGCGAAGACCTTGTTGATCTCGCTGAGGACGCCCGGGATGTTTTCGTGGATGTGCAGCAGACGGTGCTTGCCTGGGTGAGCCGGCAGGGCCACTTCCGGGAAGTTGACCGAGGACACCGAGGTACCGTTGTCGCTGTACTTGACCAGCTTCTCGGCCACTTCCAGGCCGATGTTGGCCTGGGCTTCGGCGGTGGAACCACCAATGTGCGGGGTCAGGATCACGTTGTCCAGGCCACGCAGCGGGCTTTCGAACTCTTCGTCGTTGGAGCGCGGCTCGACCGGGAACACGTCGATGGCAGCGCCGATCAGGTGCTTGTCCTTGATGGCGGCGGCCAGGTGGTCCAGTTCGACCACGGTGCCACGGGCGGCGTTGATCAGGATTGCGCCCTTCTTCATTGCACGGATTTCCTTCTCGCCGATCATCCACTGGGTGGATGGCAGCTCAGGCACGTGCAGCGAAACGATGTCGGCCAGGCCCAGCAGCTCGTTCAGGCTGGTGACCTGTACGGCGTTACCCAGCGGCAGCTTGGTCAGTGGGTCGAAGAAATAAACCTGCATGCCCAGGTTCTCGGCCAGTACCGACAGCTGGGTACCGATCGAGCCATAGCCGACGATGCCCAGTTTCTTGCCGCGGATTTCGAACGAGTTGGCCGCGCTCTTGATCCAGCCGCCACGGTGGCAGGAGGCGTTTTTCTCAGGGATGCCGCGCAGCAGCAGGATGGCTTCGGCCAGCACCAGCTCGGCTACCGAACGGGTGTTCGAGTAAGGCGCGTTGAACACGGCGATACCGCGCTCGCGGGCAGCTGCCAGGTCAACCTGGTTGGTGCCGATGCAGAAGCAGCCCACAGCGACCAGTTTCTTGGCGCAGTCGAAGATCTCTTCGGTGAGCTGAGTGCGCGAACGGATGCCGATGAAGTGGGCATCGGCGATCTTTTCCTTCAGCTCGGCTTCCGGCAACGAACCAGTGAGGTATTCGATGTTGGTGTAGCCGGCGGCCTTGAGGGTATCGACCGCGTTCTGGTGCACACCTTCAAGAAGAAGGAACCGGATCTTGCTCTTGTCGAGAGAAGTCTTGCTCATCTGCGTAAACCTGTATCCCGGAGAAAAAATGGCGAGGAGTGATGCCAGGCGCGAGGGCAGCCTTAGCATGAACAGCGGGAGGGCTATGCTAGCATACGCGACACAATCTGAGCTTATCCCGACAGGTGAAGAGTGCTCAGGGTGACTATGAATAAGTCGAGAGTTCCAGCGATGACCCACCCCGCTGTTATTGAAGAACTGATGACCCTGGTCGACCCTGGCAAGGTCCTGACCGACGCGGCTTCTCTCGAAGCCTACGGTAAGGATTGGACCAAGCATTACCCGCCAGCCCCCAGTGCCATCGTCCTGCCCAAGACGGTCGAGCAGGTCCAGGCGATCGTACGCTGGGCCAATACGCACAAGGTGGCGCTGGTGCCGTCGGGCGGGCGCACCGGGCTTTCTGCGGGCGCCGTGGCGGCCAATGGCGAGTTTGTGGTCGCCTTCGACTATATGAACCAGATTCTCGACTTCAATGCCTTCGACCGCACCGTGGTCTGCCAGCCTGGGGTGATCACCCGTCAGCTGCAAGCCTACGCTGAAGAGCAAGGTCTGTATTACCCGGTGGACTTCGCTTCCAGCGGCTCCAGCCAGATAGGCGGCAACATCGGCACCAATGCCGGCGGGATCAAGGTGATTCGCTACGGCATGACCCGCAACTGGGTGGCCGGGCTGAAAGTGGTCACCGGCAAGGGTGAGTTGCTGGAGCTGAACAAGGGCCTGATCAAGAACGCGACCGGCTACGATCTGCGCCATATGTTCATCGGCGCCGAAGGCACACTGGGCTTCGTGGTCGAGGCCACCATGCGCCTGGACCGCGCCCCGCGCAACCTCACTGCCATGGTGCTGGGCACGCCGGACTTCGACTCGATCATGCCGGTGCTGCACGCTTTCCAGGGCAAGCTGGACCTCACTGCCTTCGAATTCTTCTCCGACAAAGGCCTGGCCAAGATCCTCGCGCGTGGGGATGTGCCAGCGCCGTTCGCGACCGACTGCCCGTTCTATGCCCTGCTGGAGTTCGAAGCCAGCACCGAGGAAGTGGCCAACCAGGCCCTGGCAACCTTCGAGCACTGCGTCGAGCAGGGCTGGGTGCTGGACGGGGTGATGAGCCAGAGCGAGACCCAGCTGAAAAACCTGTGGAAGCTGCGCGAGTACCTGTCGGAAACCATTTCGCACTGGACCCCGTACAAGAACGACATCTCCGTCACGGTATCGAAGGTACCGGCGTTCCTGCGCGATATCGATGCCATCGTCGCCGAGCATTACCCGGATTACGAAGTGGTGTGGTACGGCCATATCGGCGACGGCAACCTGCACCTGAACATCCTCAAGCCAGAGCACATGAGCAAGGACGACTTCTTCGCCTCGTGCACCAAGGTCAACAAGTGGGTATTCGAGATCGTCGAGCGCTACAACGGCTCGATCTCTGCCGAGCATGGCGTGGGCATGACCAAGCGCGACTACCTGGGCTACAGCCGCTCAGCCGAAGAAATTGCCTGCATGAAGGCAATAAAGGCCGTGTTCGACCCTAACGGCATCATGAATCCGGGTAAGATCTTCGCTCCTGAACAAAAGCAGTAATCAAAGGAGTCGGCCATGAGTTACCAGCACCAGTACGTAGACGGCACACGCATCCACTTCCCGCTGGGCAAGGTGGTGTGCATCGGCCGGAACTATGCAGAGCATGCCAAGGAACTGGATAACCCGATCCCCACCGAGCCGCTGCTGTTCATCAAGCCGGGGAGCTGCGTGGTGCCGGCCGAGGGCGGTTTCAAGATCCCGGCGGACCGCGGCTCGGTGCACTACGAGGCAGAAATTGCCGTGCTGCTGGGCAAGCCACTGTCGACCCATCCGACCGAAGAAGAGGTCCTGGACGCCATTTCCGGTTACGCCCCGGCGCTGGACCTGACCCTGCGCGACGTGCAGGCCAAGCTGAAAGAGAAGGGCCTGCCGTGGGAGCTGGCCAAAAGCTTCGACGGCGCCTGCGTGTTGCCGCCATTCGTCTCGGCTGCCAGCTTCGAGGATCTGACCGACATCCCGGTGCGCCTGACCGTGAACGGCGAAGTGCGCCAGGACGGCAACAGCGCGATGATGCTCAACCCTATCGTGCCGATGATTCAGCACATGGCGGCGCATTTCTCACTGCAGGCGGGAGATGTAATCCTGACCGGTACCCCGGCGGGCGTGGGACCGTTCAATGTCGGGGATGAACTGGTGCTCGAGCTGCCGGGTGTGAGCCGCTTCGAAAGCCGGGTGCTTTGAGCCAAGACCGGGCAGGTCTCTTCGCGGGCAAGCCCGCGAAGAGGACGGCCCTGTTTACCGATTTTTCACACCTCATCCGGATAATGCGCGCACCTACGTCCATTTCCCCAGGATCACCGCATGCCATCCTCCTCCAGCGTCCCGGTCACCCCTAAGCGTCGTTTCTACCTGCGCTGGCCCTTCGGCCTGGCCGTGGCGGCAGTGATCGGCTATGGCGTGGCCGTGGCCATGCACTGGGATGACCGCGGTGCACTGTGGGTAAGAGAAAGCTTCGAAAGCACCGCCGAGCGTAGCGAAAGCGTGTGGTTGCCGGATTACCAGGTCGATATCAATGCCAAGGCGTTACCGGGCATGGACGATGATGAAGCTTCGGATGTGGCTTTCAATCCGCACACCCGCACCCTGTTCGCGGTGATGGGCAAGAACCCGTTTCTGGTCGAGCTGAATCTGGATGGCGATGTACTGCGCAAGATCCCGCTCAACGGCTGGAACAACCCGGAAGGCGTCGCCGTGCTGGAAGACGGTTACCTGGCCATCACCGATGAGCGCCTGCACGACCTGACCTTGGTCAAGGTGGATGCACAAACGGCTTCACTTAATCACGATGACTTCAAAAGCTACGACCTGGGCCGGTCGGTAAAGAGCAACAAGGGCTTCGAGGCTGTAGCCTGGGACCCACTGCGCCAGCGCCTGATCATCGGCGAGGAGCGCCCGCCCAAGCTGTACACCTGGAACACCGATGGCCGCAGCCCGCTCAAGGGTGACAAGCAGCCGCTGCCCAGCGATGAACTCGACCTGCGCAATCTTTCGGCGCTGGGTGTCGACCCGCGCACCGGCCACCTGCTGGTGTTGTCGGCCGACTCCAACATGCTGTTGGAACTGGACGAGCAGGGCCAGCAGGTCAGCTTCATGACCTTGCTCGGCGGCTTCAATGGCCTTGATGACACCATTCCGCGTGCCGAGGGAGTGGCCATGGATGACAAGGGCAACCTGTACATGGTCAGCGAGCCGGCGTTGTTCTATCGCTTCAGGAAAAACTGACAGCAGTTTCAGGCTTTTCGGATGCTGGCATTAAGCTTTACTTCAGTTGTTCGTGGTTAGATTCGCCATCCTTGTGTCGAGTCTGTCTTTATGCGTCGTTGCGTTCGCTTTTTTCTTGCCGTGGCCGTTGTCGGCCTTTTCCTGCTTGGCTGGGCCGGGCAGGAGTTTCGTCTGTACGAGCGTGGTTGGTTCAACCTCAAGACCTGGTGGCAGCCTGCCGAGCAAAGCATTGGCCTGGACCGCTACCGGGTGGTGGTGGAGGCGCAGCCGATCGAAGGGCTGGATGACGACGTATCGGCGCTGACCTACGACCCCGACCGCAAGACCCTGTTCACCGTCACCAATGCCCGTTCGGAGCTGATCGAACTGTCGCTGGATGGGCGTATTTTACGCCGCGTACCGCTGACCGGCTTCGGTGACCCGGAAGCCGTGGAGTATGTAGGGCCAAACAGCTACGTGATCACCGACGAGCGCCAGCAGCGGCTGATCCGCGTGCGCCTGGACGACGATACGCTGTTTCTCGATGCCGGCGATGCCGAGCAGCTCAGCCTGGGCATTGGCCTGAACGGCAACAAAGGTTTCGAGGGGCTGGCCTATGATTCGGCTGGCAAGCGCCTTTTCGTAGCCAAGGAGCGTGACCCGATGCTGATCTACGAAGTGCACGGCTTCCCGCATGACACCCCGGAAAAACCCTACGCCGTGCATGTGGTGCAGGACCGCAAGCGCGATTCACGGCTGTTTGTGCGGGACCTGTCGAGTTTGCAGTTCGATGAGCGCAGCGGGCATTTGCTGGCATTGTCGGACGAGTCGCGGCTGGTGCTTGAGCTGGATGTCGAGGGGCGGCCGTTGAGTACCTTGTCGTTGCGCAAGGGCTTCCAGGGGTTGCAGGCGACGGTGCCGCAGGCGGAGGGGATTGCGATGGATGAGGCCGGGACCATCTATCTGGTCAGTGAGCCGAACCTGTTCTATGTGTTCAGGCAGCCGACTGATTGATCGCCTGTCAGGGCCTATTCGCGGGTAAACCCGCTCCTACAGGTATCGCCACGGTTCCAGGCCTGTGGGGTACCTGTGGGAGATTCTATGGTTTTCAGCAAGCCAATTTCCGGCTTTTGGTGACGTATTCGCCCTGATCTCGCATCAGGGCGAATGCGACGCGAGCGAGCTTGCGAGCCAAGATCACTAGTGCCTGGGTCGTTGCTTTACCGTTGCTCCGATACTGCTCATACACGTCCTTCCAGGTAGTTGACCTACTGGCCGACATCGCTGCGTTATGCAACAAACGACGAATCTCCGAACAGCCTCGCTTTGTAAGGCGGCGGCGTCCATTCTTTTGCCCGGAGTCATTCACTCGCAGGTCCATCCCCAAGAAGGCGATGTAAGCGTCACTGCTTTTGAATTCGCCTCTGATAAACGCCATTACCAGTGCTGACGCTGTGAGAAAACCAATACCTTCCACGGCCTGGCAGCGAATAACCTGTTCAAGCAGCCCTGCCTCTCGCAATACTTCTTTGATCTTCTTTTGTATCAGCAAGTCCAGCCGTTCTATCGACTTGACGAAGGTTTCGAAGGCTGCTTTCAACAGGCCCTCGTTAGCCCAGCTCTGCGTCATTGCAGTACGGGCCGATACCAGCGCAGCCCTGCGCCGCAGAAGGCTCTGCAGCTTGCCGTAGACGGCGGGAGGCGGGGTCCAAGGGCGAAGATCCTCACCCTCGTTTTTCAGAAAACGGGACAGCAACCGCGCATCGGACGGGTCAGTTTTGACTCGGCCGCCAACACTCTTGCGATAGTTACTCAGTTGAAATCCATCAATGACATAAACATCAAAGCCCATGCCGTGGGCTAGCTCGACCAGATCCAAGTGATAGATGTTGGTCGCTTCAACGGCGATAGCCGTGTTCAGTGGCTGCTGCTTGAGCCACTTATTGATTTCAGATTTGGAGTTTTTCAGCTTGATGATCTCATCACGCTCCTCGTGATGGATCACCAATTCAGCTTTTGCAACGTCCGCTCCAATGATCGACTTCACTACCTGCATTGCCATCGGCGGCTCTCCACGTTATGGTTTTTCGGCTTGAAGGGCTTTCACCAAGAGGCGCTGGCTTGCTTCTATCGTCGCTTGCAAACGATGCATTCTTTATCGGCGCTTTGGTGGAAGGGGTGGGGCGATGTCTCCCACGGTCTGTACTGCTCGTAACAGTCAGAATCGGGCATTTAGTCCCACCACCCCTTCAAGTCTAACCATACAAGCGGG
>NZ_SSOE01000026.1:0-93267 GCF_029871175.1 Pseudomonas sp. BN607 | reverse complement strand
ATTCGCGTCAACGGCCTGCAGCGGGTTTCCGCCGGCAGCGTGTTCGGTGCCTTGCCGCTGAACGTCGGTGACCAGGCCGATGACCGCCGTCTGGTGGACTCGACCCGTTCCCTGTTCAAGACCGGGTTCTTCCAGGACATCCAGTTGAACCGCGATGGCAACGTGCTGATCATCAACGTGGTCGAGCGCCCGTCGGTGTCGAGCATTGAGATCGAAGGCAACAAGGCGATCAGCACCGAAGACCTGATGAAGGGCCTGAAACAATCTGGCCTGGCCGAAGGCGAGATCTTCCAGCGTGCCACCCTCGAAGGCGTGCGTAACGAACTGCAGCGCCAGTACGTGGCCCAGGGCCGCTATTCGGCCGAGGTCGACGCCGAGGTGGTGCCGCAGCCGCGCAACCGTGTGGCGCTGAAGATCAAGATCAACGAAGGTACCGTCGCTGCCATCCAGCACATCAACATCGTCGGCAACAACGTGTTCGACGATGAAACCCTGGGCCAACTGTTCGAGCTGAAGACCACCAACTGGCTGTCGTTCTTCAAGAACGACGACAAGTACGCTCGCGAAAAACTCTCCGGTGACCTGGAGCGCCTGCGTTCCTACTACCTGGACCGCGGCTACATCAACATGGACATCGCCTCCACCCAGGTGTCGATCACCCCGGACAAGAAGCACGTCTACATCACCGTCAACATCAACGAAGGCGAGAAGTACACCGTTCGCGACGTGAAGCTGTCCGGTGACCTGAAGGTGCCGGAAGACCAGGTCAAGTCGTTGCTGCTGGTGCAGCCGGGCCAAGTGTTCTCGCGCAAGGTGATGACCACCACGTCCGAGCTGATCACCCGTCGTCTGGGTAACGAAGGCTACACCTTCGCCAACGTCAACGGCGTGCCCCAGCCGAACGACGAGGACCACACGGTAGACATCATGTTCGTGGTCGACCCGGGCAAGCGTGCCTACGTCAACCGCATCAACTACCGCGGCAACACCAAGACTGAAGACGAAGTGCTGCGTCGCGAGATGCGCCAGATGGAGGGCGGCTGGGCTTCGACCTACCTGATCGACCAGTCCAAGACCCGTCTGGAGCGCCTGGGCTTCTTCAAGGAAGTCAACGTCGAGACCCCGCCTGTGCCAGGCACCGACGACCAGGTCGACGTCAACTACAGCGTCGAAGAGCAGGCTTCCGGTTCGATCACCGCCAGCGTCGGCTTCGCCCAGAGTGCGGGCCTGATCCTGGGTGGTTCGATCAGCCAGAGCAACTTCCTCGGTACCGGTAACAAGGTGTCCATCGGGCTGACCCGTTCGGAATACCAGACCAAGTACAACTTCGGCTTCGTCAACCCCTACTTCACCGCAGACGGCGTCAGCCTGGGTTACAACCTGTTCTACAACACCACCGACTACAGCGATTACTACGACGATGGGGTTTCGTACTATGCAATCAACAGCTACGGTGCCGGGGTCAACTTCGGCTACCCGATCAACGAAACCTCACGCCTGACCTACGGCCTGACCCTGCAGCATGACGACATTTCGCCCGGCACCTACAGCGCCGACGAGATTTACGACTTCATTTCCCGCGAAGGCGAGAGCTTCAACAACCTCAAGGCGTCGATCGGTTGGTCGGAATCAACCCTCAACAAAGGCGTACTGGCCACCCGGGGCCACTCGCAGAGCCTGACGCTGATGGCTACCACCCCTGGCAGCGACCTGTCGTTCTACAAACTCGACTACAACGGCCAGGCTTTCCTGCCAGTCACCAGCAACACCACGCTGCGCCTGCACACCAACCTGGGCTACGGCAACGGCTATGGTTCGACCGACGGCTTGCCATTCTATGAAAGCTACACCGCCGGTGGGCAAGGCTCGGTACGCGGGTTCAAGGACGGCACCCTCGGCCCGCGCAGCACACCAGCTACCGGGACCTATTCCAGCGCTGGCCAGGCTTACTATTCCGACCGCGACACCGATGTGCTGGGAGGCAATATCCTGATTACCGGCGGTGCCGAATATCTGTTCCCACTGCCCTTCGTGAAGGACCAGAGCCAACTGCGCAGCTCGGTATTCGTCGATGCCGGCAACGTGTATGCCGACACCTGCTACCTCTCCACCACCCAGGGCTGCGGCAGCGTCGACCTGACGCAACTGGCTGTATCGCTGGGGGTTGGCGTGACCTGGTACAGCCCGATGGGGCCGCTGAGCTTTAGCCTGGCGGCACCGCTGAAGAAGCCGGATAACGCCGAAACCCAGATCTTCCAGTTCTCCCTGGGGCAGACGTTCTGATGCCTGCAATCGACGCCTGAGCGGCAATGACACCGTGCAGGACCACCCCTCTACTGCGAAGCACCCAGTCAAGCCGATGCATGTTCATCGCTTTGGCTGCGTGCTTCGCAGCACAAGGCCACACCGGTAAGGACCTTACCAAGTCGGCTTTGAGTATTACCCGCTTTTACCCCCGCTTAACCCAAGTTGACAGTCACCTTGCCTAAGCTGGCCAGCACTCGTATTCCGCCCAGCAGGACTTGCTCATGCACTCGTTCACGCCACGCTTCCCCACCACGTTGCGCTCCGATGAAGTACCCCTCGCACTATTGGACCTTGTCCAGCAGCGCCTGGCCAACCTGCTCGGCCCTCAGTTCACCGTGACACTGGGTGGCAGCGGTAACGGCGAAGGCGTCAGCCACTACCACCTGGCTATCGAGCACAACCAGAGCGGGGTTTCCATGGTGGACACCGGCGACGTCGGCAGCGGCTTTATCGAACACCTGCTACGCCTGGCAGGCCAGGTGCGGAAAATGCTCGACTCAGCCACTTTCACCCGCATGGGCAGTAATGATCCGAACCGACCACTGGTGTGGCTGAGTGAGCTGGCCAGCCCTGGGGAAAGCATTACAATGCACGCCCCAATCTGAAATATGTTTTCCTCATGAAATCACTGCTTTACGCCGTAAGCTTACTGTTTTGCTTTAATCTGCCAGCCTTGGCCAACCCTCCAGCGACCTTCACCGAGGCCAAGGTGGTGGCCAAGCAGAAGGTGTACCTGGACCAGGCCAGCAGCGCCATGGGCGACCTGTACTGCGGGTGCAAATGGACCTGGGTGGGCAAGTCCGGCGGGCGCATCGATGCCGCTTCGTGCGGTTACCAGACGCGCAAGCAACAGAACCGCGCCGAGCGCACCGAGTGGGAACACATCGTGCCCGCCTACACCTTTGGCAACCAGCGCCAGTGCTGGAAAAACGGCGGCCGCGAGCATTGCGTGGACAACGACCCGGTGTTCCGCGCCATGGAGGCCGACCTGTTCAACCTGTACCCGGCCGTGGGTGAGGTCAACGGCGACCGCAGCAATTTCAACTACGGCATGGTCGCTGGCAATGCCGGCGAATACGGCCAGTGCACCACCAAGGTGGATTTCGTCCAGCGCGCCGCCGAGCCGCGTGACGAGGTGAAAGGCCTGGTAGCACGTACCACGTTCTACATGTTCGACCGCTACCAGCTGAGCATGTCGCGCCAGCAGCAACAGTTGCTGATGGCTTGGGACAAGCAGCACCCGGTGTCTGCCTGGGAGAAAGAGCGCGACCGGCGCATCGCCGCGATCATGGGCCATGCCAACCCGTTCGTGAGTGGTGAGCGCAAGTGGACCGCTGGTTACAAGCCAACAGGCAGTGGCATCGTGCAAGCGCTGCCAACCAAGCCTGCCAAGGCAGAGGCCAAGCCGAGCCTGGCCAGTTCCGCGTCGGTGGGGGCGGTGCTTGGCAACCGTAATAGCCATGTGTATCACCTGTCGGTAGGCTGCCCGGGCTACAACCAGGTGGCGGCGAAGAACCAGGTCAGCTTTGCCACCGAAGGTGAGGCGCAGGCAGCGGGCTATCGCAAGGCCGGTAACTGCCGCTAACGCTACAGCACCACGGGGCCGCTCAGCGGCCCTTGGTGCTCAAGGCCTGCACACCTCATTCACCAGATTCGCCGGCCGCTCCCCGGCCAGCGCACTGAGCAGATTGTCTACTGCACATCGCGCCATGGCCTGGCGGGTTTCTTCGGTCGCCGAGCCGATATGCGGGGTTGCCACCACGTTGCTGAGCTGCAGCAGTGGCGAGTCCACCGGCAACGGTTCCTGCACGAACACATCCAGCCCCGCACCGCGTATGCGCTTGGCCCGCAATGCTTCAATCAACGCCGGCTCATCCACCACGCGCCCACGCGCGATGTTCACCAGGATTGCCTCAGGTTTCATCAACCCAAGTTCCCGTGCGCCAATCAGGCCTTCAGTGCTGGTGCTCAGCGGTACCGTCAGGCAAACGAAATCCGCCTGCTGCAACAACCCGTCGAGGTCGCACTGACGTGCACCATAGCGCGCCTCCACCTCGGGCTTGGCGCGTGGGCTGTGGTAGAGCACGCGCATGCCGAAACCAGCCACCGCGCGGCGGGCCAGTGCCTCGCCTATCCGCCCCATGCCGACGATCCCCAGCGTCTTGCCATGTACATCACAGCCAAAATGCGCCGCCCCCAGGTTGGCCTGCCAGTGGCCGTCACGCACCCAGTTCGCCAGCTCGACCACCCGCCTGGCCGTGGCCAGGATCAAGGCAAAGCCGGTGTCGGCGGTGGTTTCGGTCAATACATCCGGGGTGTTGGTCAGCATCACGCCACGCCGGCTGAGTTCAGCAATGTCGTAGTTGTCCACGCCCACTGAAACGCTGGACACGACTTGCAGCTGCGGCGCCAGGTCGAGCAAGCCGGCATCCAGGCGCAGGCTGGCCCCCAGCAACCCATGGGCCCTTGGCAAGGCATCGCGCAGGCGGGCCAGGCCATCAGGCTGGGCAGTATCCACCCACGTCACATCAACCTGCGCTTGCAGGCGGGCCATCAAGTCGTCGGACAGACGCTTGTACAGGACGATTCGTTTTTTCATCGTAGGTTTTCCTAAGGGTTCATCGCCAGGCGCGAGCCATTACGCTTGGCCCGGCCAGTGGTCTGGGAAGTATTGAGCGCGGCAGTGAGTGCCACGGCGGTCAGCAGCGCGCCGCACATGAACAGGTAAGAGGCACCAGGCCCGCCCGTGGCGCCATTGAGATAACCCACCAACCACGAGCCGCCGAACGAACCCAGCGCGCCCATGCTGTTGATCAGCGCCATGGCGCCACCGGCAACGTTGGCCGGCAAGATCTCGGGCACGATGGCAAAGAACGGGCCGTAGGGCGCGTACATGCAAGCGCCAGCAAGCACCAGCAGCGCATACGACAGCCAGAAGTGATCGCTACCCAGGGCATAAGAGCCGTAGAACGCCACGGCTGCGATCAACAAAGGCGGCCAGACGAAGCGCTTGCGCTTTTGCAGGCGGTCGGAGGCCCAGGACACGCCCACCATGCCCAGCACAGCCGCCAGGTACGGCACCGAGGCCAGCCAGCCTGCCTGGACGATATCGACATTCGCTGCTTGTTTGAGGATCGACGGCAACCACAGCACAAAGCCATACACGCCGATACTCCAGCAGAAGTACTGCAGCGCCAGGATGATCACCTGCGGCGAGCGGAATGCCTCGCGGTAGTTCTTCACCGGCTTGATGCCCTGCTGCTCAGCGGCCAATGCCTCCTGCAGGTCGGTTTTTTCCTGCGCACTAAGCCAGCTGACCTGGGCCGGGCGGTCGTCTACCAGGCGCCACCAGAAGAACGCCCAGATCACCGCCGGCAAGCCTTCGATGATGAACATCCAGCGCCAGTCGTAGTGCTTGATGAGGTACCCCGACACCACCGACATCCACAGGATGGTCACCGGGTTGCCGAGCATCAGGAATGTATTGGCACGCGAGCGCTCGGCGCGGGTGAACCAGTGGCACAGGTACACCAGCATGGCGGGCATCACTGCGGCCTCGACCACACCGAGCAGAAAGCGGATACCGATCAGCATGTAGACATTGCTGACCATGCCGGTGAGCGTGGCAAGGCCGCCCCAGAGGATCAGGCAGACGAAGATCAGCTTCTTCACACTGCGCTTTTCGGCGTAAATGGCCCCAGGTACCTGGAAGAAGAAGTAGCCGAGGAAGAACAACGCCCCCAGCAATGACGAAAGCACGGGGGTGATGTGCAGGTCTTCGGCCATGCCGGAGGCGGCGGCGAAGCCGTAGTTGGCGCGGTCCAGGTAGGCCAGGCTGTAGGTAAAGAACACGATCGGGATGATGTACCACCAGCGGCGCGGTGCCAGGCGTAGGCTTTGCATGGTTTATTGCTCCTGAGCTTGTTTTTTTTGTTGCAACAGGTGATTCGGGTTAGGGCCTTCAAGCGCTTCTGCGCAGGTCGTAGGCCTCCAGTTCATGGCGTAGCGGCAGCCCTTCCATGTCGCCTCGCGACTGCACGGCACGGCTGCCGCACCAGTTGCCGCGGGCCACCGCTTGGGCCACCGGGCACCCCTCCAGCAATGCGCTGAGCACACCAACGGCAAAGGCATCACCGGCGCCGACGGTATCCACCACGCGGCTGACGAGCACAGGGGCGACCTGGCCCTCGCCTTTGGCACTGCGGAAATAGGCGCCGGCCTCGCCCAGCTTGATCACCACCAGCTCTACGCCCTGGTCGAGGTAAAACGCAGCGATGTCAGCCGGGCTATGCTGGCCCGTCAGCAGCCGGCCCTCTTCCAGACCGGGTAGCACCCAGTCGGCCTTGAACGCCAGGGCATTGATTTCGCGCACCATACGGCTTTGGTCAGGCCATAGCGATGGGCGCAAGTTAGGGTCGAACGAAATGCTGCGCCCAGCGGCGCGCATGGCGTCGAGCAGTTCATGCGACAGCGCCCGGCAACCCTGCGAAAGTGCGGGCGGAATGCCCGTGGCGTGCAGGTGGCGGGACTGCAGCAAACCTGGCTGGATCATCGTTGGCGACAGCCAGCTGGCTGCCGAACCACGGCGGAAGTACTCCACAGTGGGGTCGCTGCCGTCATCGCAGCGGGCCTTGAGCTGAAAGCCTGTGGGGAAATTGCAATCCACTTCGACAGCGGAACAGTCCAGGCCCTCGCGGCGCAGGCTGTCGAGAACGAAACGGCCCAGCGAGTCGTCACCCACCCGGCTCAGCCAGCGCACCTTGAAACCCAGGCGCGCCAGGCCTATGGCCACGTTGCTGTCCGCACCGGCGATGCGTTTGGCAAATTGGCCGACACTGGCCAGGTCGCCGGCATGCTCGGCGACGAACATGGCCATGGTTTCGCCAAAGCACAGCACGTCATGGTCATGCATGGGCCACCTCCTCGCCCGCGCCCAGCACGGACAGGCTGTGCACCTGGGCACGGGTGAGCATCAGCAAGTCTTCCCCGACCAAGGGGTACTCGACGGCGCGCACCACCCCGGGGACGAATTCGGCCATCAGCCCAGCCCACGCGTGCAAGTCCGACGCTTGTGGCGGTATCGCCACCAGGCGCCCATCGGCCCTGCGCTGCACAGCCTTGCAATGCACATAGCGCACCCAGCGGCCGAGTTGCCGCGCAGCTTGCGATGCGGACTCCCCTTGCCACAGCCAGTTACCCATATCGAAGGTCATACCCAGGTTCAGCCCAAGCCGGTCGGCATCCTGGAAGAACTGCAAGAGCGGCCGGATTCTGCCGCCTTGCAGGGTCTGGTCGTTTTCCACCAGCAGCAGCGGGCCGTCGGCAGGCAGCAGCGTCTTCAGAGCCGCCACATCGCAGCGTTCATTGAAATGCCCCAAGGAAACTTTTAGCGCAACCGCGCCAAGCGCACGGGCGATTTCCAGCTTTTGCGCCAGCAACGGGTCGGGCACGCCTTGCGCCGTCCACAGCTCCAGGGGAGTCGAATACAGGCATTCCATGCCGAGCACCGCAATGAGCGACCCCAGCGCAGCGGCGTCGGGGGCGCTGGCAAACAATTCTTCGCGCAATTCCACCCGGCTGACACCCGCGGCGGCTAACAGATCAAGAAACTGCTCCTGGCCACGCTGCCGGACAAACTCGGCGCCATAACTGGAGAGGCTGATGGAAACGGGGTTCGGGCACATTGTTTTTATCCTTATGAAACCGGTTTCATTTTTAGTCAGCAGCGACAGGCACACGCCTGCCGTCGCTTACTGGGGTTGGGTTGAACCGCGGATGACCAGGTTGGCCTTGAAGTCGATGCGCCGCGCTGCACTGCTGTCGCCACGCAGGCGACCGAGCAGGCTCTCGAATGCCGCCACACCGATGCGCTCGGTGGGCTGGGCCAGCGCGGTAATGCCATTGCCGACCAGCGGATACCAGTCGAGGTCGTCGAGGGCGATCAGGCCGACTTCGGCGAACAGGTTGCGCCCGGCATCGTGCAGGGCCCGACTGACCGCCAGGGTGGCGACGCCGTTGAAGGTGAAGATGGCTTGCGGGCCGTGGCCCCGGCTGGCCAGGAACGCGTCCAGCTGGCCCGCCAGGCCGGCGCTGGTTTCCAGTACCTGCTGGCGCATGCCAGGGCGCCGGCTGATCGATGCGCCGAATGCCTGCACCCGCTCCAGACGCGAGCTGGTGCCATCGAGCGGTTCGCAGACTGCGAGCACGTCGCGGTAGCCTTGGGCCTGCAGGTGGTCCAGGGCCTGCTCCACGGCGTCGGCATTGTCCAGGCCGACCAGGTCGGCATTCAGCTCTGGCAATTGGCGGTCGACCAGCACCATGGGGATGTCACGCTGCAGGTTGAGCAATTCGCCTGGGTGGTGGCCGAGGGTGTTCACGATCAGGCCTTCGACGTTGTAGCTTTGCAGGGCCACCAGGTGGTGGCGTTCCTGTTCGTCGTCACGGTTGGTGTTGCACACCACCAGGCTGTAGCCATGCTGGCGGCAGGCGGTTTCCACACCCTGCATCACGGCGACTGAATAGGGGTTGAGAATATCGGCCACCAGCATGCCGATCAGCCGTGTCTGGCCGCGTTTGAGGCCGCGGGCCATCTGGTTGGGGCGGTAGCCGAGGCGTTGGATGACCTCCTCCAGGCGCTTGGCCGTGGCTTCGGCCAACAACTGGCGCTCACCACCGATATAACGGGAGACGGTGGCCTTCGAAACGCCAGCGACACGCGCTACTTCGCTGATGGTGACCCGTTCGCGGGCATGGGCAGGCGCGTCGGTCATGGGGTGTCCTTATGATTGTTGTGATGACGATGAAACCGGTTTCAATACAGCAGAACCAAGGCGATTCGTCAACAGCTGTCAATCGGGAGGTGGCTAGCTCGGGGGTTCCGTCGAGCCATGGTTCGAGCGCCGCGGGCGCGGCGCTCGAACGCACAGGGGCCAGAAACCCCAAGGCATACGCCAGGTGACGCGGGTCAGCGCAGGGCTTTCACATCAGCCGCAGTGACGGCGTCACCGTGGTTACCCCAACTGCTTCTAATGAAGTTCACCACTTCGGCAACTTCCTGGTCACTCAGGCGCCAGCCAAACGCTGGCATGGTGAAGTTCGACGGCGCTGTATGCGTCGCGGGTACCGTGCCACCCGCCAGTACCACATGGATCAGCGAGGTGGCGTCCGCCGTCTGCACCACCGGGTTACCGGCGAGCGCCGGAAATACACGGGTGTAGCCCTGACCATCGGTACGGTGGCAGGCTGCGCAATTGTCGATGTACACAGCGGCACCAGGCTTGCTGTCGTCGCCCTTCCACAGCGCATCCGCCACCTGTTTGTCATAGACATGTGGCTGGTCATCCGGGTTGCTCGGCGGCAGGGTCTTCAGGTAGCGGGCAATCGCGGTCAGGTCGGCATCGGTCATGTGCTGCATGCTGTGCTCGACCACATCGCTCATGCCACCAAAAACGGCACTGCGATCGCTACGCCCGGTCTTCAGGAACTGCACCAGCTGCGCTTCGCTCCAGCTACCCAGGCCGTCCTTGTGATCGCCACGCAGGTTCTTGGCAATCCAGCCTTCCAGCGGTGCACTGCCGGCCAGGAACTGCTCACCGTCCGCCGGGCTCAGGGCCTTTTCCTGCATGGTCAACGCCCGCGGCGTATGGCAGGCGCCACAATGCCCCAAGCCTTCGACCAGATACGCACCACGGTTCACCACCGGGTCGGCTGCCGCCGAAGCCTGCCAGGGTTTGACCTCTGGTGCGAAAAGGCCACGCCAGATCGAGAGCGGCCAGCGCATGCTCAGCGGCCAGGGAATGTCGGTGGCCTTGTTGGCCTGCTCCACCGGTTCCACCCCCTTCATGAAATAGGCGTACAGCGCCTGCATGTCCTGCTCGCTTACCCGCGCGTACGAGGGGTATGGCATGGCCGGGTACAGGGTGCTGCCGTCCTTGCCGATGCCTTTGCGCACGGCGCGGTCAAAGTCTTCGAAACTGTAATGACCGATGCCGCTGGCAGCCGGGGTGATATTGGTGGAGTACACCGTGCCGATGGGGGTCTCCATCGGCAGTCCACCAGCAAAGGGCTTGCCGCCCTTGGCGGTATGGCAGGCCACACAGTCGCCGGCGCGGGCCAGGTACTGGCCCTGGCGCACCTGCGCGTCATCATTGACAGCCGCCTGTGCAGCCGCGCTGGCACCCAGCAGGAGGGTCGCGATCAACATTCTCTTCATGCGCATCGCTCCTCAAGCCTGGACCAACGGGCCAGGTTTTTTCAGGTACTGCTCGCGGATGGCGCGGGCCGACCAGTAGGTCAGCGCCGCCACCAGCCCGGTCGGGTTGTAACCCAGGCCCTGCGGGAACGCCGAAGCGCCAGGGACAAACACATTGTGCACATCCCAGCTCTGCAGGTAGCGGTTCAGCGCACTGGTCTTCGGGTCGGTGCCCATGATCGCGCCGCCGTTCAGGTGGGTGGTCTGGTAGCTGGCAGTGTTGAAGTGGTCTTTGACCTGCTTGCCCAGCACGGCAATGGCTTTGGGGTTCATCGCCTGGGCAATCTTGCTCAGCTTGGCGACCATGAACTGGTTCATCTTGATGTCGTTTTCCTGCCAGTCGAAGGTCATGCGCAACAGCGGCTGGCCGTAGGCGTCACGGTAGGTGGGGTCGAGGTCCAGATAGTTGCCACGGTAGGACTGGTGGGCGCCGTGGGCGTCCATCGACACCTGATGGGTGTAGTAGTCGGCCGTGGCCTTCTTCCACGCGCTGCCCCAGGCCGGCGTGCCCGGCGGGTTGGCGGTGCCAGCAATCGGCCGACTGCCGGCCTGGTTGACCCACATGGGCGAGCCACCGACGAAGCCGTGAGGGCCGTGGTCGAAGTTGTCGGCATTGAAGTCGTCGATGGCAATACCGTTGCCACCGGCGCCGATGAAGTTGTTGGTGTAGGTGTCCTTGTCGAAGAAGGCCTTGACCGTGCCCATGTTCTGGTAGGCGAAGTTACGCCCGACCACCCCCTCGTTGCTCACCGGGTCGTAGGGCTTGCCAATGCCGGAAAGCAGCATCAGGCGCACATTGTTGAACTGGAATGCCGCCAGGATCACCAGCTCTGCCGGCTGCTCTACCTCGCGCCCCTGGGCATCGATATAGGTCACACCAGTGGCTTTGCGCTTGCTGTCGTCCAGGTTCACCCGCAATACATGGGCGTTGGGCCGCAACTCGAAGTTGGGCACCTGACGCAGCGCGGGCAGGATGTTCACGTTGGGCGACGCCTTGGAGTACATGTAGCACACGTAGCCGCTGCAGAATCCACAGAAGTTGCACGGCCCCATCTGCGCCCCGTAGGGGTTGGTGTAAGGGCCCGAGGTGTTGGCCGACGGCAAATTGTAAGGCTTGTAGCCCAGGCTGCTGGCGGCCTTTTCGAATAACCTGGCCGATACAACGTTCTTCTGCGCGGGTAGCGGGAACGGGTTGGAACGGTCTGGTGCGTAGGGGTTGCCACCCTGCCCTTCACCGACCAGCTGGCCGTTGACGGTCCAGGCCTGGCCCGAGGTGCCAAAGACTTTCTCGGCAAAGTCGAAGTGCGGTTCCAGCTCTTCGTAACTGACGCCGAAATCCTGGATGGTCATGCCTTCGGGGATGAACTTGCGCCCGTAGCGCTCCTCGTAGTGGCTGCGCAAGCGCAACTCGACGGGGTCGACCCGAAAGTGCACCCCCGACCAGTGCAGGCCAGCGCCGCCCACGCCTTTGCCCGGCAGGAAAGCGCCCAGCTGGCGGTTGGGCAGTGCCACGTCATGCATGCTGTGGCGGATGGTGACGGTTTCTTTCGACACGTCGACGAACAGCTTCTTGCGCACGCTGTAGGTCAGTTCGTCGATCACCTGCGGGTAGCTGCCTTCCGGGTAGGTGTCCTGCATCGGTCCACGTTCCAGCGCCACCACATGCAGGCCGGCTTCAGTCAGCTCCTTGGCCATGATCGCGCCGGCCCAACCGAAGCCGACGATGACTGCATCCACTTTGTTCAACACAGTCGCCATGCCTCAGGCCCTCTCGCCGCGGATCGATACAGCCGGGAACGGGTAAGGCTCGTTACGCTCGACCCAATCCATGAAATCGGCGCGGGCGCCGGGGAAGCCGATCTGGGTCCAGCCGACCATGCCTCTGTTGCCACCATGGATCGGGTCGCAGAAGAACCCTTCGCGGGTGTTCTGCACCAGCAAACTGAAGAACACCTTGGCCGGAACCGTGTCGAAAACCAGCTCCCCTGCCTCTACTTTGCTGAGGATACGGTCTCGGGTAGCGCTATCTTGCGCAGCAAAAACCTGCCCGCTGTTGGCTTTGCACCACCCGTCCACGGCGGCGATACCCAAGCGGTAGATCTGTTGCGGCGAGAGCTGCAACTGGTAGCCCAGCTCGGGCGCGGCGTCAGCGTTGAATGGGCCTTGCATGTACCACTGGGCACCTGTTGCGTAGGGGGTGTTCATTTGCCGGTCGATGAATTCGGCGGCACCGGCTTCAAGCGCACCAGGCCCAAGCTCGTCGGCCGGGATAATGCGAGACACAGCGGCCTGGACGAAAGCCCACTCCTCGGCACTGAAGAACGTTGGCTGATAGTCGCTCGCTGGGGGTGTGGACGGAACCTTGGGCTCATGTACCGGGACCGGGGCTGCCAACAGTTGGCTGGCACCCGCGCCAAGGCCGGTGCTGGCCACGGTGACCACGGGGATCAAGGTCAGGGTCTTGCGCAAAAAATCCCTGCGCGGGTTATCTGGAGCGTGCTCAGGCATTGGGAATCCTCATCGGCTGTGCGGTGGCCTCGATATGCGCCATCTGCTTTTCAAAGGGTGATCTTCATAGGTCATCAAGAAGACAGCCGGATAATCTAGCGTGTTCAGAAATGTTTTGAAACCGGTTTCATACCTAGGTTTACTCCCATTCAAGGATGCCCCGCGCCGTCCTGGGACGGCCGTCCGGCCATGACTTTTTTCACATTCTGGGCGCGGCCTTGCTTTTGCCGCGCCACGGGCATAGCGTTCGGGTGATTTCTTTTCTGTGCCCAGGAGCAACACCATGTACACCGGCATCGTCCAGGCCGTTCGCCCACTGCTTGATGTGACCCGCTACCCGGGCCACAACCAGTTCACCTTCGACCTGACCCCGGACCTGCTCGACGAGCTGAAGATCGGCGCCAGCGTCAGTGTCGAGGGCACCTGCCTGTCGGTCACCGAGATCAACGGCAGCCAGGTCAGGTTCGACGCCATGACCGCTACCCTCGAACGCACCAACCTACGCCATTTCAAGGCCGGCCAAGGCGTGAACATCGAACGCTCGGCGAAGATGAACGCCGAAATCGGCGGCCACCTGATGGCCGGCCACATCGCCACCACTGCCGAAATCGTTGAGCTGTCGATCAAGGACACCGGCGCCTTCATCACCTTCCGCATGCCGCCGGAATGGGGCAAGTACGTGTTCCCGCGTGGTTTCATCGGCGTGAATGGCTGCAGCCTGACCGTCGCTGACGTGGAGGACAACGTCGTCACCATCAACCTGATCCCGGAAACCCTGCGCCAGACCACCTTCGCCAGCTACAAAGCCGGCGAGCTGCTGAATATCGAGGTCGACCACCAGACCATGGTGCTCGTGGATGTGGTGGAGCGTACCCTCATGGGCACGCTGGCTCGTGTAAAGCTGGCCTGAGGCCTGCAGAGGCAGCCCATGGCCAGCTGGCACGTTGATCACTCGATGCGCGGATGCTGCTGCACCAACAGCTTGCGCTTGGCCTCCAGCTCGGCGATCTGCTCATCGATGTCTTCGATCTTCTGCTCGATATTGTCGTGGTGCTCCTGCAGCAGCTCGCGTGCTTCCTCGATGTCCGACGCAGCCGGTGCAGCACCGCGCAACGGTTTGTTGGCAGTTTCCTTCATGGTGAGGCCAGTGATCAGGCCTACTGCGGCGATCACCATCAGGTAATAAGCCGGCATGTAGAGGTTGCCGCTGCTTTCAACCAACCAGGCGGCGATCGTTGGGGTGAGGCCAGCGATCAGCACCGAAATGTTGAAGGCACTGGCCAGCGCACTGTAGCGGATATGGGTGGGGAACATCGCCGGCAAGGTCGAAGCCATGACCCCGATGAAGAAGTTCAGCAGCACGGCAATGATCAGCAGCCCGGAGAAGATCAGCCCAAGCGCACCGCTGTTGATCAGCATGAACGCCGGAATCGCCAGTGCGAACAGGCCAACGCTGCCGACCACGATGAACGGGCGCCGGCCATACTTGTCGCTCAACATCCCGATGACAGGCTGCACGAACAGCATGCCGACCATGATCGCGATGATGATCAGCACGCCATGGTCTTCGCTGTAGTGCAAGTTATGCGACAGGTAGCTGGGCATGTAGGTGAGCAGCATGTAGTAGGTGACGTTGGTGGCGATCACCACGCCGATGCAAGTCACCAGGCTGCGCCAGTGCTGGGTGGCCACTTCCTTGAACGACACTTTGGGCCCCGAGGCCAGGCCTTCTCGGTCACCCTGCTCCATCTTGTCGACATGCTGCTGGAACGCAGGGGTTTCTTCCAGCGCGTTGCGCAGGTACAGGCCGATGATGCCCAAGGGCAAGGCCAGGAAGAACGGCAGGCGCCAGCCCCACTCAAGGAACTTTTCTTCACCGAGAATGGTGGAAATCAACACCACCACGCCCGCGCCAAGCACAAAGCCTGCGATCGAACCGAAGTCCAACCAGCTGCCGAGAAAGCCCCGCTTGCGGTCGGGGGCGTATTCGGCGACGAAGATCGATGCACCGGTGTACTCGCCACCGACTGAAAAACCCTGTGCCATTTTCGCCAGCAGCAACAGGATCGGTGCCCAGATGCCGATGCTGGCGTAGGACGGTATCAGGCCGATGGCGAAGGTGCTCAGCGACATGATGACGATGGTTGCGGCGAGAATCTTCTGCCGGCCGAACCTGTCGCCCAGGGCACCAAAGAACAGCCCGCCCAGCGGGCGGATCAGGAACGGTACCGAGAACGTGGCCAGCGCGGCGATCATCTGCACGCTGGGGTCGGCATTAGGGAAGAACACCTTGCCCAATGCATAGGCGACGAAGCCATAGACACCGAAGTCGAACCACTCCATGGCGTTACCCAAGGCGGCGGCGGTGATCGCCTTTTTCATCTTGGCGTCGTCGACGATGGTGATGTCTTTGAGGCCGATTGGCTTGACGCTTTTCTTGCGAGATTTCATGCCCGTATCCCTGTCGCTGAATGCTCTAAGGGATCAGATACAACGGGACACTAAATAATTCAGCGCTTAGGGAATTTTTGTGTCGTGGTGGCTGGCTGTGTCACGGGGGCTGGCGCCGCAGAGCAGGTCGATGAGCCTGCAGGCAGCGGCGCCTTGATGAGATGCGCCGCTAAAGCGGCGCGCTTTGAATCAGATGCCTTCGCGGGCCAGGTCCATGGCGAAGTACGTCAGGATCAGGTCGGCACCGGCACGCTTGATTGCACCAATGCTTTCACGCACCACTCGGCCTTCATCAATGGCGCCCGCCAGGCCGCCGAACTTGATCATCGCGTACTCGCCGCTGACCTGATACGCCGCCAATGGCAGGCGTGAGGCGGCGCGGATGTCCGCGATCACGTCCAGGTAGGCACCGGCCGGCTTGACCATCAGCACGTCCGCCCCTTCCTGCTCGTCGAGCAGCGACTCGCGCACCGCTTCGCGGCGGTTCATCGGGTTCATCTGGTAGCTCTTGCGGTCGCCCTTCAGCGCGGTGCCACCGGCCTCACGGAACGGGCCATACAGCGAGGAGGCGAACTTGGTGGAGTACGCCATGATCGCGGTGTCGTGGAAGCCCGCACCGTCCAACGCACTGCGGATCGCCTGCACCTGGCCGTCCATCGCTGCCGACGGGGCGATGAAGTCGGCGCCGGCAGCGGCCGCGATCACCGCCTGCTTGCCGAGGTTGGCCAGGGTGGCGTCGTTGTCCACGCCGTGGTCATGCAGCACGCCGCAGTGGCCGTGGCTGGTGTACTCGCAGAAGCAGGTATCGGACATCACCACCATTTCCGGCACGGTGTCCTTGCAGATGCGCGACATGCGCGCCACCAGGCCGTTTTCGTTCCAGGTATCGCTGCCGGTGGCGTCCAGGTTGTGGGACACGCCAAAGGTCATGACCGACTTGATACCGGCGCGTGCATAGCGCTCGATTTCCTGGGCCAGCAGTTTTTCCGGAATACGGTTGACCCCGGGCATACTGGTGATAGGCACGAAATCATCAATGCCTTCTTCGACGAAGATCGGCAGGATCAGGTCTTCAAGGCGGAACTCGGTTTCCTGGAAGATCGTGCGCAGGGACTCGTTCTGACGCAGGCGGCGGGGACGAACGGACGGGAATTGGTTGGACATGACAGCTCCAGGGAATTTGAACGGCGTATACCTTATGCCTGTCACGGGCCAGTGAAAAGGCCAAATGACGAGATAGTGTCTTGCGTCAATAGCAATGAGCCTGCACGGCTCTGCCGCGGGCAGTGCCCGCGCAGACAGGATATTACTGCAGCCAGGGCGGCGTCGGTTCCTCAGCCCGGGCCGGGCCGTGCTCGGCGTCGGCTCGCGCAGCGCGACGGCGGGCGTCATCCAGCCGGGCGGCATCGATCTCGCGCATCACCCCGCTTACGTCAGCTTCATGCTCGTCGTCCTCGAACACGCCGGTCAATGCGGTGTCAGGGAGCAATTTGCCAGCTTCGTACAACGCCCACATTTCCTGCGCATACCGGGTGCCGTTCAGCTCCGGTGCAAAGCGACCGAAATAGTGGGCCATGTTGTCCACGTCGCGCTGCAACATGCTGAAAGCATGGTTGTTGGCGGCTGCATCAACCGCCTGCGGCAAATCGATGATCACCGGCCCGTCCGGACCTAGCAGCACGTTGAACTCGGACAGGTCGCCGTGAACCAGCCCGGCGCATAGCATCAGCACGATCTGGCGAATGACGAATGCATGATAATCCCGGGCCTCCCCGGCTTCGAGGTGCACATCGTTCAGGCGCGGGGCGGCATCGCCATCGGCATCTGTCACCAGCTCCATCAGCAGCACGCCATCCTGGAAGTCGTAGGGCTTCGGCACTCGGACACCAGCGGCGGCCAGACGGAACAATGCCGCCACTTCGGCGTTCTGCCAGGCATCTTCGGCTTCTTTCCGGCCGTACTTGCTGCCCTTGGCCATGGCCCTGGCCTGGCGGCTGTTGCGCACCTTGCGGCCTTCCTGGTACTCGGCGGCCTGGCGGAAACTGCGCTTGTTGGCCTCTTTATAGACTTTGGCGCAGCGCACCTGGCTTCCGCAACGCACCACGTACACGGCCGCTTCCTTGCCACTCATCAATGGCCGCAGTACTTCATCGACCAGGCCGTCTTCGATCAGGGGTTCGATTCTTTTGGGTGTCTTCATCAGGCTGTGTTCAGGGTCCTGGCTGGGGTGGTGGACATCCTCTCACAGCCTGATGCGACTTGCTCGTCTGTCTTCGCTGGCACGCGATGGCGCTATCAGGGCCGACGAACAGGCTGGGGTGTCATGCCCGCTGCCTGGCGGGACGATCAGCTTTGGGGAAATGGCCCCCTTGCAGGCTGACCTGCTCACACACCTTGTCGACGATATAGGCGCCGATCGGAATGGCCGAGGTGGCAGCGGGTGAAGGCGCGTTGCACACGTTGACGCTGCGGGCGGTGTTGACGAACAGGAAGTCGTCGATCAGCTTGCCGTCGCGCGATACCGCCTGGGCACGTACGCCCGCCGGGTATGGCATCAGGTCGGCCTTGCTGATGCTCGGGCAGTACTTCTGCACCTGTTTGAGGTAGCCGCCCTTGAACAATGAGTTCTTCATCTCTATCAGGCCCGGGCGGAAGTTTTTCGCCAGTACCTTGAGGATCCCGGGGGTGGTCAGGGTCTGGAACAGGTCGCTGGGGCTGACATCGGTCTTGCGGTAGCCCTCGCGCTTCATCGCCAGCACGGCGTTAGGGCCGACGGTGACAGTGCCATCGATCATGCGGGTCAGGTGCACGCCCAGGAACGGCATCGACGGGTCTGGGATCGGGTAGATCAGGTGATTGACGATCTGATTGTGCTGTTTGGGCAGCAGATAGTACTCGCCACGGAACGGGCAGATGACGAACTCGGTGCGCAGGCCCAGCATGCTCACCACACGGTCGGCCATCAGCCCCGAGCAGGTGACCAGGAAACGGCTGTGGAACTCGTCACGCTGCGTGCGCACAATGACCTCGCTGGGCTGCTCCTGCAGGCCGACCACCTCGGCACCATAGCGAATCTCGCCACCGGCACGCTGAAATTCGGCAGCCATGGCTGTGGTCACCTGCGCGTAATTGACGATACCGCTGGACGGCACGAAGATGCCGCCCATGCCGACGATGTTGGGCTCGCGCTCGCGCAGTTCGTCTGCCGACAGCCAGTAGCGCTCCAGGCCATTGGCCTCGGTGCGCTCCCACAGCGCCTTCATGCGCTGCATTTCGAGATCGTTGGTGGCCACCAGCAGCTTGCCGCACTCATCGAAGCGGATGCCGTGCTCGGTGCAGAAGGCCTTGGTGGCCTTGTTGCCTTCCAGGCAGAAGCGGGCCTTGAGGCTGCCGGGGGTGTAATACACGCCGGCGTGAATCACGCCGCTGTTGTGGCCCGTCTGGTGGCGAGCCGGGCCGGGCTCCTTCTCCAGCAAGAGAATCTTTGCGTCCGGGTAAACCTTGATCAGGTGCATGGCGGTGGACATACCCACAATGCCACCGCCAATAATGATGAAATCGTACACAGCCTTACCTCACACGCAGGCATTGCCTGGTAGGCGCACCAAGGCCCGCGCGGGCCCTGGTGGCATCGTTTTGTGCAAAGACGCGTGGGCGGGCGCCCGCCGCGCGTCCTGTCATTATTGCCCGCGCTGATACAAGGGTTTGGGGAAGGCGACGTAACCACGCTGGCGCATCAGCTCGCGACGCAGGCCCTCGTGCGGGGTGAAGCGGTCACGGCCATGCAGCCAGAACAGGTTGTTGATCAGCAGGAAGCTGCCGACAGCGACCGGCACAGAAACCTTCTTCCCGCTGCCCTCCAGCGACTCGGACAGCGCGTTCAGCCAGATACCTTCCTCGTAGTTTTCCGGCTGCACGAACTGGTCAATGTAGCGCATGGTCGGCCGGCCTTCGCCATCGGTATCGAAGACCGAGTGGAAGACATCCTCGGCAACCTTCTTGCTCGGCGGTGCGGTCCAGCGCATTTCACGCCGCGCCATCGGATGACGGAAGAACGCCTCGCACTCCTCCCAGTCATCCAGGTGCAGCAGCAGAGAGTTGCCGCCTTCCATGTTCTTTTCGTCGATCTTCAGCATCAGCACGTAGTCGGTGATCTGGTTGACGAAGGTGCCATCGTTGTGCAGTTCCATGACCCGATGCGGCTGGCGCAGGTAGCTGTCGGAGTTATCGCTGTTGACCACCACGAAACGCGCATAGAACTGGCCACTCATGGCGTCGTAGTTGGAGCGACCGATCAGGTGCGCGCAGGCCGTGGTGAACTTGACCATGTCTTCGGCCTGACTCACGTCGTCCAGGCCCACCGGGGTAATAAGCATGCCACCGCTCGCGCGGTCCAGGATGGTGTTGAGCAGCACCGGGCGCAGGGTGCCCTGGCACAGCTCATCCAGAATTTCGCCTACGCGAAAACGCAGGAACGACTTGTACTCCAGCGCCTGAACCGGCCACTGGGCAACCGCCTGGACGAACGCCTCGACGGTCTCACGGGCAAAGGTCAGCTCCAGCAGGCGCGGTGACTGCGCCGAGGGGGCGATGGTGTAACCACGCGGCTCGAGCGGCAGCGGCATCACAAGTTCGTCGATCTGCGTAAAGGCGTTCATGGCAGTGTCCTGGGTAGAAATCTGGGTAGCACTGTCCAGTAGTGACCTGGAGCAGTGCGGGCAAAACAAAAATATCGCCACGAATGAATAATGTCTACATTTTTATGTTTCAGCGACATTAAATCGGTTTATCCATTGTTTTTCGGATGCCGAGGGTTTCGGTATGATCGGCTAAACGTTTTGAGGAACAGGATCTTGGAAGCGCTCGCCCCCCGACAAAACTCAGCATTCAGCGGGTATGAGAGGCTCAAGAAGGACATCATTCGCGGCGTGTTCAAGCCCGGCGAAAAGCTGCTGATGAGTGCCCTGAAGGAACGCTATGACCTCGGCGTGGGTCCGCTGCGCGAGGCCCTGTCGCAACTGGTGGCCGAACATCTGGTCAATGCGATCAGCCAAAAAGGTTATCGGGTAGCGCCGATGTCGCTGGACGAGATGAACGACATCTACGATGCCCGGGCCAACCTGGAAGCCATGATCATCGCCCTGGCCATCGAACGCGGGGACGACGCCTGGGAGGCGTCGGTGCTGGCCCATTCGCACACCTTGGCCAAGGTAGTGGAAGTGAAAACCCGCGAGCAGCGCCTGGATGTTTGGGACGAGCGGCACAAGGCGTTCCATACCGCGATTGCCTCGGGCTGCGGCTCCAAGCACCTGTTGCAGGCGCGCTCCTACCTGTTCGACCAGGCCGAGCGCTACCGCCATCTATGGCTGACGCAAACGGTGTTTTCCGAACAGGCGCTAGAGCTCAAGCGCCAGGAGCATGCGGCGCTGGTCGAAGTGATCCTTGCGCGCGATGCCAAGCGTGCCAGTGCGATGATGCGCTCGCACCTGATGACCCCCGTGCCGATCATTGCGCAGATCATGCATGCCGGCGGCTGAGTCGGGGCAAGGCAGCTAGATGAATTTTTCTTAAATCGCCGGTTGTCTATTCTTTGGCACAATCAAATCTCTATTTAGATGCCCGGGAACCAGCATGCCTCGCGTACTGACCATCGAAGACGACGCCGTCACCGGCCAGGAAATCGTCGCCGAACTCTCCAGCCACGGCCTGGAGGTGGATTGGGCCGACAATGGCCGTGAAGGCCTGGCCAAAGCCATTGCCGGCGGTTACGACCTGATTACCCTCGACCGCATGCTGCCCGAGGTCGATGGCCTGACCATCGTCACCACCCTGCGCAGCCTCAAGATCGCCACGCCGATCCTGATGATCAGCGCCCTCTCCGATGTCGACGAGCGGGTGCGTGGCCTGCGGGCCGGCGGTGACGACTACCTGACCAAACCGTTCGCCTCGGACGAAATGGCCGCCCGCGTCGAGGTCCTGCTGCGGCGCAACAGCGTGCCCATGACCCAGACCCGCCTGCAGGTCGCCGACTTGCAACTGGACCTGATCAGCCACGAGGCGCGCCGCGGTGACAATACCCTCAACCTGCTGCCCACCGAGTACAAACTGCTGGAGTACCTGATGCGCCACAGCGGCCAGGTCATCACACGGATGATGATCTTCGAGGAAGTCTGGGGCTACCACTTCGACCCAGGTACCAACCTGATCGACGTGCACATCGGCCGCCTGCGCAAGAAAATCGACTCCCCCGGCCAGTCGCCGTTGATCCGTACGGTACGGGGCTCCGGCTATGCCATTGCTGAACCCGTCTAAAGGCTGGAGCTCCTCGACCAGCCGCTTGCTGGCGCTGTACAGCTTTCTGTTCGTAGCCTGGAGCAGCATCCTCATGGGGGTGCTGTACTTCGAGGTGTCCAGCTACCTGAACAAGCTCACGCGCCATTCCATGCTGCAGCGCCAGCACCTGTTCGCGCACATGAGCGGCAAGCAGCTGGACGATGCCCTGATCGCCAGCCAGGCCTTCGAAGAACGCAGCTTCGACGCCTATGGCCTGTTTGACGCCCAGCTCAATCCGCTTGGCGGCAGCGTGCGCACCCTGCCCCCGGAGCTGGGGCTGGACGGCAAAATTCATGAACTGAAGCGCTGCCTGGATGCCGACGACCCACGCATGCCGCGCGACAGCTGCGATGCGGTGGCCATCAAGGTGCAGGATGGCCGCTGGCTGGTGCTGTTCCGCGATAACGGCTCCCTGTTCGTGGTGACCCGGATCATTCTCGACGCCCTGCTCTGGGGTATCTCCTTGACGCTGATTCCGGGGTTTGCCGGCTGGTACATGCTGCGCCGCCGACCGCTCAAGCGGATCCGCGCCATCCAGGCACAGGCCGAACTGATCGTCGCCGGCGACCTCACTCATCGGCTGCCGCTGTCGGCCAGACGCGACGAACTGGACATGCTGGCCGCCATTGTCAATGCCATGCTCGACCGCATAGAGCGGCTGATGCACGAGGTTAAAGGGGTGTGCGACAACATCGCCCACGACCTGCGCACGCCGCTGACCCGCCTGCGCGCCCAGCTGTATCGCATTCGCCAGCAAAGCGAAGCCGATTCTGCGCAAGCCGAAGCGCTGGACCAGGCCATCGGTGAGACCGACACCCTGATGGCGCGTTTTCGTGGTCTGTTAAGAATCAGCGAGCTGGAGGACCGCCAACGACGGGCCGGCTTCGTCCAGCTTGACCCGCATGACCTGCTGGTCGAACTGCACGACTTCTATCTGCCGTTGGCCGAAGATGGCGGTATCCACCTGGAACTGCACCAACCCGGGCAATTGCCGGCCTTGCACGGTGACCGTGAACTGCTGTTCGAGGCGCTGGCCAACCTGGTGGGCAACGCGATCAAGTTCACGCCCGAGGGCGGGCAGGTGCGCGTTACAGCCATCCAAAACGACAACGGCGTGCATGTGGCCATCGAGGACAGTGGGCCGGGTATTCCGGAAGAAGAACGCACGGCGGTGCTGAAGCGGTTCTATCGCAGCGATGAAGGCCACCGCCATGCCGGGTTCGGGCTGGGGCTGTCGATCGTTGCGGCGATCGTTGACCTGCATGGGTTCGGGCTGGAGATTGGCGAGAGCGAGTTGGGTGGGGCCAGGCTGGTACTGCACTGCCCATTTGCGGGTCTGCCTAAATAAAAATTGGGGCCGCTTTGCGGCCCCAATTGCTTTAGTCAGCCAGACGCCAGGTCGTCGTGCCCTTGCTGTCCTCCAGCACCACGCCCATGGCAGTCAGCTGGTCGCGAATGCGGTCCGACTCGGCCCAGTTCTTATCCGCACGCGCCTGCAGACGCGCCTGGATCAAGCCTTCGACTTCAGCCGCATCGACCTTGCCTTCGGCACCGGCACGCAGGAAGTCATCGGCTTCCAGCTGCAGCACGCCCAGCACGTCACCCAGCTCACGCAGACGACCGGCCAGGCCGGCAGCAGCCTCCACGTCGCTGTCGCGCAGGCGGTTGATCTCCCGCACCAGATCAAACAGCACGGCGCAGGCTTCGGGGGTGCCGAAGTCGTCGTTCATCGCCACGCTGAAACGCTCGACAAACGCCTCGCCACCCTTGGCCGCCACCCGTGGCAAGCCGCGCAGGGCGTGGTAGAAGCGCTCCAGAGCACCCTTGGCATCGCGCAGGCTGTCTTCCGAGTAGTTGATAGCACTGCGGTAATGGCTGGCGACCAGCAGGTAACGCACCACTTCCGGGTGATACTTCTCGAGCACGTCGCGGATGGTGAAGAAGTTGTTCAACGACTTGGACATCTTCTCGCCATTGATACGGATCATGCCGCAATGCATCCAGGCGTTGGCGTACTGCTTGCCGGTGGCCGCCTCGCTCTGGGCAATCTCGTTCTCGTGGTGCGGGAATTCCAGGTCGCTGCCGCCACCGTGTATGTCGAAGCTGTCACCCAGGCAGCAGGTGGACATCACCGAGCACTCGATGTGCCAGCCCGGGCGACCCGGGCCCCATGGCGATTCCCAGCTTGGCTCACCCGGCTTGACGCCTTTCCATAGCACGAAGTCCAACGGGTCCTGCTTGGCTTCGTCGACCTCGATGCGGGCACCGATACGCAGGTCTTCGATCTTCTTGCGCGACAGCTTGCCATAGCCGACAAACTTGCCGACACGGTAGTACACGTCGCCATTGCCCGGAGCGTAGGCATAACCTTTGTCGATCAGGGTCTGGATCATCGCGTGCATACCGGCGATATGGTCGGTAGCACGCGGCTCCTGGTCCGGCGGCAGGATGTTCAGACGGCGCTCGTCTTCGTGCATCGCGTCGATCATGCGGGCAGTGAGGGCGTCGAAGGTTTCGCCGTTCTCGTTGGCCCGATTGATGATTTTGTCATCGATGTCGGTGATGTTGCGCACATAGGTCAACGCGTAGCCGCTCTTGCGCAGCCAGCGGGTGACCAGGTCGAACGCCACCATGCTGCGGCCATGACCAAGGTGGCAGTAGTCGTACACGGTCATGCCGCACACGTACATGCGCACCTTGTTGCCATCCAGCGGCTTGAAGGCTTCCTTGGTTTTGCTCAGCGTGTTGTAGATGGTAAGCACGGCGGTTCCTCAGCTGCCCCAGGAGTCACGCAGGGTGACAGTGCGGTTGAACACCGGGCGGCCCGGCTGGCTGTCTTTCAGGTCGGCGCAGAAGTAACCTTCGCGCTCGAACTGGAAGCGATCTTCGGGCTGCGCCTGGGCCAGCGACGGCTCGGCGCGGCAACCCGTGAGCACTTGCAGCGAACCCGGGTTGATGTTGTCGAGGAAGCTACCGCCCTCCTCGGTCTTTTCCGGGTTCGGCGAGCGGAACAGCCGGTCGTACAGGCGCACTTCGCACTCGACGCTGCCTTCAGCCGGAACCCAGTGGATCACGCCTTTGACCTTGCGGCCTTCCGGGTTCTTGCCGAGGGTGTCCGGGTCGTACGAGCAGCGCAGCTCGACGATAGTGCCGTCAGCGTCCTTGATCGCCTCATCGGCGCGGATCACATAGCTGCCACGCAGACGCACTTCACCGGCCGGTTCCAGGCGCTTGTAGCCCTTCGGCGGCTCTTCCATGAAATCGTCGCGGTCGATGTACAGCTCGCGGGAGAACGGCAGCACGCGCACGCCCATGTCTTCTTTAGGGTGACGCGGCAACTCCAACTGCTCGACCTGCCCTTCCGGGTAGTTGGTAATGACCACCTTGAGCGGGCGCAGCACGCACATGGCGCGCGGTGCAGTGCGGTCCAGGTCGTCACGGATGCTGAACTCGAGCATCGACATGTCCACCACGCCGTCGGAACGGTTGGTGCCGATCATTTCGCAGAAGTTGCGGATAGACGCGGGGGTGTAGCCGCGGCGACGGAAGCCGGACAGGGTCGACATGCGCGGGTCGTCCCAGGCGTCGACGTGCTTTTCGTCTACCAGCTGCTTGAGCTTGCGCTTGGAGGTGATGGTGTAGTTCAGGTTCAGGCGGCTGAACTCATACTGGCGCGGGTGGGCCGGCACCGGCAGGTTGTCGAGGAACCAGTCGTACAGCGGACGATGCCCTTCAAATTCCAGGGTGCAGATCGAGTGGGTAATACCCTCGATGGCATCCGACTGGCCGTGGGTAAAGTCGTAGTTGGGGTAGATGCACCACTTGTCACCGGTCTGGTGGTGGTGGGCATGGCGGATGCGATACAGGATCGGGTCGCGCAGGTTCATGTTCGGCGAAGCCATGTCGATCTTGGCCCGCAGCACACGCTCGCCGTCCTGGAATTCGCCAGCCTTCATGCGTGCGAACAGGTCGAGGTTTTCTTCCACGCTGCGCTCGCGGAAAGGGCTGTTCTTGCCCGGTTCCTTGAGGTTGCCACGGTATTCCTTGGCCTGCTCAGGGGTGAGGTCGCAGACGTAGGCCTTGCCGCGCTTGATCAGCTCGACCGCCCAGTCGTGCAACTGGTCGAAATAGTCGGAGGCATAGCGCACGTCGCCGGCCCAGTCGAAGCCCAGCCACTTCACATCGCTCTGGATGGCGTCGATGTACTCCTGGTCTTCCTTGGCCGGGTTGGTGTCGTCGAAGCGCAGGTGGCAGACGCCGCCGAATTCCTTGGCCAGGCCGAAGTTGACGCAGATCGACTTGGCGTGGCCGATGTGCAGATAACCATTGGGCTCCGGCGGGAAACGGGTGACGATACTGCTGTGCTTGCCCGAGTCCAGGTCGGCCTGGATGATCGGCCGCAGGAAGTTCGCAGGGACAGCGGGGGCGCCTTTGGCAGCGGCGTTGGGCGCGTTGTCGGCAGTGGGCTTGCTCATAGGATCCTTGAATGCACGTGTCCGGCCTGGGTAGGCCGATTGAATCAAAGGGCCTATCATAGCCGAAGCAGTCAAGCTGCTGACAGTCGGGCCCGGACAAACTGCCGTGATTTATCACGCTTTTTGCCGCCGCCTGGCAAAATGGCCGGTGCGCGCCATGTGTCGTGATCGCCTGATCCTGCGTCAGGTGGTAACCCGCGTCCTGCGCACCCTAATTTCTGATTGCCTTGAAAGAGCGAGTTTCAGCATGTCCAAAGTCAAACTGAGCACCAACCACGGCGCTATCGTCCTGCAACTGAACGCCGAAAAAGCTCCGCAAACTGTTGAGAACTTCGTTCAATACGTCAAAGACGGCCACTTCGACAACACGGTGTTCCACCGTGTAATCAAGGGCTTCATGATCCAGGGCGGCGGCTTCGAGCCAGGCATGAACCAGAAGAAAACCCGCGCCAGCATCCAGAACGAAGCTGACAACGGCCTGAAGAACACCAAGTACAGCATCGCCATGGCCCGCACCATGGAGCCGCACTCTGCTTCGGCACAGTTCTTCATCAACGCCTCCGACAACGACTTCCTCAACCACAGCGGCAAGAACGTCCAAGGCTGGGGCTACGCAGTGTTTGGTGAAGTGATCGAAGGCCGTGAAGTGGTCGACGCCATCGAAAAAGTGGCTACCGGTTCCAAGGCTGGCCACCAGGACGTACCGAAGGACGACGTGGTCATCGAGAAAGCCGAGATCATTGAGTGATACTGCTGATCTCCGATCTGCATTTGCAAGAAGAGCGCCCGGACATTTCCCGGGCGTTTCTTGATCTGCTAGACGGCCGTGCCCGCCACGCCAAGGCGCTGTACATCCTTGGCGATTTCTTCGAAGCGTGGATTGGCGACGACGCCATGACGCCCTTCCAGCAGTCGATCTGCCAGGCCATGCGCCGGCTGAGCGACAGTGGCACGGCCATCTACCTGATGCATGGCAACCGTGACTTCCTGATAGGCCAGGCGTTCTGCGATGCCGCTGGCTGCACATTGTTGAGCGACCCCAGCGTGATCGAGCTGGGTGGTGAGCAGGTGCTGCTGATGCATGGCGACACCCTGTGCACCCGCGATCTGGGCTATATGAAGATGCGCCGCCTGCTGCGCAACCCGCTGAGCTTGTGGATCCTCCGCCACCTGCCGCTGTCGGCCCGCTACAAGCTGGCACGCAAGCTGCGCAGCGAAAGCCGCACGCAAGTGCGGATGAAGTCCACCGAAATCGTCGACGTCACGCCAGAAGAAGTACCCAAGGTGATGGCGGCGCATGGCGTGCGCACCTTGGTGCACGGCCATACCCACCGGCCAGCGATTCACAAGCTGGTGGTCGATGGGCAGCCGGCACGGCGCATCGTACTGGGCGACTGGGACCGCCGCGGTTGGGCCTTACAGGTTGACGAGCAGGGCTTTCAGTTGGCGCCGTTCGAGTTTTCGTGACCCGGCGGGTCGCCTCCTTCGCGGGTAAACCCGCTCCCACAGGCTCTGCATCAACGCTGCAGGCGGGGCGATTCCTGTGAGGGCGGGTTTACCCGCGAATGGGCTGGCGCAGGCTGACGCCTCAGGGCTGGCTGACTACCGCCCCTTTGTCCCGCTCACTGATCACCACTTCCCGATACGCCGGGTCTGCCTTGATCTGCGCCTCTGTAAACGGAATCACCGCCAGCTGCTTGGCTGCAAAGGCCTTGGTCTGGTCACTGGCATGCGCAGAAGCCGCTTCGCTCGACTGCGAGAACGCCAGCAACCCACGCGCTTCCGGCCCCTTGTCGGTGAAGCTGACCAGTTGCAGGTAGCTGGTACCACTGACCACCAGCCGCTTGCCCTGCCCGTGCGGCACGCTGTAGATCGCGTTGTACACCCCTAGCGCCTGCGGGCCGCCCGGAACCGGCGTGCCATCAAGGGCCTGTTGCACCTGCCCCCAGCGCGCCTCCCCGGCCACGCCACTTTCACTGACCTGCTTGAGCGACGCCAGTGCTGCCTGATGTACCAGCTTGCTCACGGCCGCCTGCTCGACAGCCAGGCCGCGCGGCGTATGCTGAGGGTCAGCCGGGTTGAATGCCACTCGCCAGCTTTCCGGGTGCTCGGCCAAGGCATCGAACAGATTCTGGAAATGCACCAGGCCAATGCCGCTGTCGAGGTCGGCCTTGCCGTTCCAGGCGGCCAGGCTGCTGCACACAGCCTGCACATCGGCCCCGGCGCTTTTGCACCATTGCAACAGATCTGGCAGCACCAGGCTGGCCAGGTAGACCTCATCATCGGTCACCATCCGCTGCAGGTCATCGGCACCCAGCCGGGCCGAGCCCTGCAGACGCTGCAGGGCAAATCGACCACGCATGCCCAGCGGCTGGTCATTGCGGCTGACCAGCGGCGAGTAGCCGGTCAGCGGCTGTGCCGGGTTGGCCATCCAGGCTGGGTCGTTGGAGTTCTGCACGAAGTCATCACGCTCAAGGCTTGGCAGCAGCCGCGCCGGGAAGATGCCCGGTTGCGCCGCCTGGGCATCGACTTTCCACTGACAGGCGCTGCGCGAACCATCCAGCACCACCAGACGCCCTTGCACCTGCGGGTTGCTGCAGGTTTCCAGCAACTGCTGATCAACATACGGCACCACCGACTGGTTCAGGTACAGCGCGCGGCCAGCCTGGTCAACGGCCAGCGTGTTGACCCAAGGGATGCCCTGCAACTGTTCGACCGACCCCTTCAATGTCGCCAGGCTATCGGCACGGTTGATCTGGTACCACTGCTGCAGCACCCGCGTATTCTCAAGGTTGGCGTCACGCACGCTGTAGGCCGCCTGCGCATCCCAGTCCAGGCGCCCTGGCCATTGCACCACCGGGCCGAACTGCGAGCTGTAGACCTGCCGCTCGACCTGGCCCAGGCTGCCATCCTCCGCCTTGACCGTGACGCTGAGGGTTTGCCGGGCCAGCGGCAGCGACTTGCCATCGAGCAGGTAACGGGTCGGGTCCTTAGGGTCGAGTTGTAGGCGGTAGAGGGTGAAATGCTTCGAGGTGTCGACGGTGTGGGTCCAGGCCAGGTGCTGGTTGAAACCGATATTGATCATCGGCAGGCCCGGCAACGCTGCGCCCATCACATCGAGATGGCCAGGAATGGTCAGCTGCATCTGGTAGAAGCGCATGCCGCCCATCCACGGGAAGTGCGGGTTGGCCAGCAACAGGCCGCGGCCATTGGCCGAGCGCTGCGCCCCCACGGCCACGGCATTGCTGCCCCGCTCCGAGGCAAACCGCTCCTGCCGGGCCAGCGCAGCTGCAAAGCCAGCCGCCGTGCGCTCGCGGTTCTGCCCGGGCGGGTGCGCCCCTACCAGTGCCTCGACGAATTGCCCGGCGCCACCCTCCGCCAGCAAACGACGGGTCAGCTTGACCAGGTCTTTGCTGGTGATGGGCCGCACCCACTCGCCGTTGCCGCACTCGGCGGGCAGGCCCTGGCTGCGGCGCTCCGCCAGCGCCCGGTTGTAGCCACTGGCATAACCGGCCAGCAATGCCTGTACCGGCGCCGGCTGCGCCTGCAAAAACGCATCGACCGCCGCCGGGCTGTTGAGCCAGGTGAAGAACAGGTCGCTGGCGAGGTTGTCGCGCTGCTCAAGCGTTTTGCCCTTGGCACCGAAATGGCGTGAGCGCTCACCGCTCACGGTCAGCACTTCATTGGCCAACAAGCACAGGTTGTCTTGCGCGTAGGCATAGCCGACGCCGTAGCCCAGGCCACGTTCATCCTTGGCCACGATATGCGGCACGCCGTAACTGGTGCGGCGAATCTGCGCACTGGCATCGGCGGCGGCGTGCGCCTGCGTGCCAACGCCAAGGGCCACCAGGGCGGCAGCCAGGCCGGCGCAACTCATCGGACGGGAAAGTGGGAACACGGGCACTCCTCAGGTTCAGGGGGGTCATCCCGATCAGACGAATGGCCAGATGAAAATTTTACGGTTTACCGGGCGATGGAACGTCTTGATGACAAACAGGCATTTTTTTTCCGAGTGGGTTGCAGTTTTTGCGTTCTCATTCGTCCTATTAAGTGAGGCACCCATATTTCGGGTTCGTCCACGAAAAGGAGCATTCACATGTACAACCCGCAACCCTCGATCCAGGCCGGGCGCGTCCCAGGCAAAGCGCCCAAGGGACAGGACGCTTTCGCTGACGAACGCATCGGCAACGAGCAGATACGTGAGCTGCTGCGCACCTTCGGCCTGCGTACCAGCCTGATTCGCCTCAAGGTGATCGACGCCTTGCACGCAGCCGATCGCAATGGCCGCAGTATTGGCGTGCGGGGCGTGCATGCACAATTGGAACAGCTGGATATTCCGCTGTCGTTTCTCAGCGTTCGCGAAGTACTCAAGCGGCTATGCGCCGAAGGCGTCATCCAGCTGGGCAGCGACAAGTGTTACAGCCTGGATCCGCAGGCGCGTGCCGTCCTGGAACAGGCACCCACGCGCTGAGCGCATGGCCTGCCCTAGGTTCTCATACTGGTCTGATTTTTCACCCAGACTTGAAATGGGTCCAATGGCGTGCTGGCGAATCGCCGGACATGCGGGACAAATACCGGCTTTTGGTTGAACTCACCACCCACTGCCCCTTCCTTAAAGCAAAGAATGCTTCGCTTTAAGAAAGGGGCAGCCACGCTGTAGTCATACTTAACTACAACGCCCCCGAAAATACTCACTGAGAAACTCCACGGTCACCTTCACCTTCGCCGAATTGAGCAAAGGCGATGTATGCACTGCCCAGATATCCGCGGCCTGCCAGTAGTCACCGAGCACCTGCACCAACCGTGCTGACTGTAAGTCATCTTTGATGTCCCACATCGAACGCAGCAATATGCCACGGCCATCCAAGCACCACTGACGAGCGATTTCACCGTTGTTGGTCGATAAACTGCCGGTTACCTTCACCGTCTCCGGGCCTCTGGGGCCCGCCAGGTTCCATACGCCAAAAGGATGATCGCGCTCCTTGATCACCAGGCAATCGTGGTGCCCAAGGTCGCTCAACGAAGCCGGTGTGCCATGGACGCGCAGGTAGTGCGGGCTGGCACACAGCACCCGGTGATTTTGCGCCAGCGGCTTGGCGATGACATCGGGGGGGAGGTCGTTACCCACCCGAATGTCCAGGTCAACGCCCTCCTCTACCAAATCGACCAGGCGATCCTGAACATCAAGACGAATATCCAGGCCTGGGTAGCGCGCAGCCAACTCCGCCAAAGCCGGGGCAACCATCCGCCGCCCAAGACCGGGGCTACTCACCACCCGCAACAAACCCTTGGGCTCGCCGTGTAGGGCATCGATCTCATCGCCCAGTTGACTCACCTGATACAGCAACTGCTGTGCCCAGCGGCTGACCCGCTCACCCTCGTCGGTCAGCGTCACGCTGCGGGTTGAGCGGTGCAGCAGACGCAGGCTCAGGTCTTGCTCCAGCGCTCTGATGCGCTTGCTGACGAACGCGGGAGACATACCCAGTTCATCTGCGGCGGCCGTGAAGCTGAAGCGGCGTGCGACCAGCAGAAATACTTTCAGATCGTGCAGGCTAGGCAAATTATTCACGAATCAGAAACCAAGTTTCAACAGAGAAGCTGATTGTGTCCGAAACGAATAGGATTAGCCTAGTGCTTCCTTCATCGAACAGAGCTACTGCCATGCCTGCACACTCTTTCCGCATCGCTGCCATCCCTGGGGACGGTATCGGCCTCGAAGTCCTGCCAGAAGGCATCCGTGTATTGGAAGCCGCCGCGCTCAAGCATGGCCTGGCGCTGCAGTTCGACACCTTCGAATGGGCCAGCTGCGACTACTACTTGCAACACGGCAAGATGATGCCGGATGACTGGGCCGAACAACTCAAGCAATACGACGCCATCTACTTCGGTGCCGTGGGTTGGCCTGACAAGGTACCTGACCACATTTCCCTGTGGGGCTCACTGCTCAAGTTCCGCCGCGAGTTCGACCAGTACGTGAACATCCGCCCGGTGCGCCTGTTCCCAGGGGTGCCGTGCGCCTTGGCCAACCGCAAGGTCGGCGACATCGATTTCGTGGTGGTGCGGGAGAACACCGAAGGCGAATACTCGTCGCTCGGTGGCATCATGTTCGAGAACACTGAAAACGAAATCGTCATTCAGGAATCGATCTTCACCCGCCGTGGCGTCGATCGTATCCTCAAGTATGCGTTCGACCTCGCCGAGAAACGCGAGCGCAAGCACGTGACTTCGGCCACCAAGTCCAACGGTATGGCCATCAGCATGCCGTACTGGGACAAGCGCACCGAAGCAATGGCGGCTCACTATCCGCACGTCAGCTGGGACAAGCAGCATATCGACATCCTCTGTGCGCGTTTCGTGTTGCAGCCAGAGCGCTTCGATGTAGTGGTGGCGTCCAACCTGTTCGGCGACATCCTGTCGGACCTGGGACCGGCCTGCGCGGGCACCATTGGCATTGCCCCGTCGGCCAACCTCAACCCTGAACGCAACTTCCCGTCACTGTTCGAACCTGTGCATGGTTCTGCACCGGACATCTTCGGCAAGAACATCGCCAACCCGATCGCGATGATCTGGTCAGGTGCGCTGATGCTGGAATTCCTGGGCCAGGGAGATGAGCGTTACCAGCGCGCCCACGACGACATGCTCAAGGCCATCGAACGGGTAATTGCCGACGGTTCGGTCACACCTGACATGGGCGGCACACTTTCCACCCAGCAGGTGGGCGCCGCCATCAGCGACACCCTGGCCCGGTTAGACTGAACATCATTGGCCTTCAAACCGGCATGACTGAGCCCTCTGCGCACGATATGCCGTCAACCCCTCGGTTTTTGCAATAAAGCACTCTCGCAGCGCCCATTTGTGCGCCCTTGCGCCTGGGCCCTGCCGGTACATTAGACCGAGGGGTCAACCACACAGCGGCCCGATAAGACCGCGCCCCGCTCGCATCCTGCACCTGCCCACATCCGAATGGGAGTTTTGCACATGACAATGTCTACGCTACGCACCTGGCAGCTTTGCACCCTCACCCTGCTGATCGGCAGCGCATCGCTTGCCCAGGCTGCAGACTCGATCACCTTCGTCTCACAGGGCGGCGCCTACCAGGAAGCACAAAGCAAGGCGATCCTGGAGCCAGCGGCCAAGAAGCTCGGCTTGACCCTTAAGCAGGACAGCTCACCCAAGGCCTATCCGATCATCAAGACGCAGGTGCAAAGCGGCAATGTGAGCTGGGATGTGGTCGACCTCCCCACCGGCGACTGCATCCGCGGCGAAGAAGAAGGCCTGTTCGAGAAACTCGACCTCGCCATGATTCCAAATGCCGCCCAACTGCCGGCCGCACTCAAGGATGACTACAGCGTCGGCTACATCAGCTACTCCACCGTGCTGGCCTACCGCACCGACGCCTTCGGCAAGGACAACGCGCCAAAAACCTGGGCTGACTTCTGGAATACAGACAAGTATCCAGGCGAACGCTCGTTGCGCAACCTGCCACGCCCTACCCTGGAGATCGCCCTGTTGGCAGACGGCGTAGCGCCCGACAAACTTTACCCGCTGGACGTCGACCGCGCATTCAAGAAGCTCGAGCAAATCAAACCGCACATCGCCACTTGGTGGACCTCCGGCGGGCAATCGGCGCAGCTGATCAGCGACGGCGAAGTCGACATGATCCAGGCTTGGAACGGCCGAATCAGCGCCGTGCAGGCAGACGGTGCTCCGGTGACGTTCACCTACGACCAAGGCATCCTCGAAACCAATTCGTTGTGCGTGCTCAAAGGCACCAAGCACCGTGATGCAGCGATGAAGTTCGTCAACGAATTGATTGATGCCCGCCTCCAGGCCGCCTTGCCGATGATCATCGACTACGGCCCGCTGAACCCCAAAGCCTTCGAGGCCGGCATCATCCCGGCCAAACGCGCCACCGAACTGCCCTCCTCGCCCGACAACATGCAGCGCCAGGCCCTGTTATCAGCCCAATGGTGGGCGTCAGCCGAAGGGGTCAAGGCAGAAGAGCGCTGGTTGTCATTCGTGCAGAAGCAGTGACCGGAGGCCGACATGACACAGGCTTATCTCGCACAGTCGATATCCGACTCAAGCCCAGCCCTCATGACCACGCCCGAGGCACTGCAACGTGAAGAACGCAAGGAGCACACGAGCATGCTGCTCTTGCTGCTGCCGGCGTTGCTGATGGTCGTGGTGTTGCTGATACTGCCCTTGGGCTGGCTGGCCCTGCAGTCGGTGCAGGGTGACGATGGCTTCACCCTGGCCAATTACCTGCGCATCTTCGAAGAGCGCATCTATTGGGACACCTTCGCCCTGACCTTCAAGATCAGCCTGATCGTTACCCTACTTTCGATCTTGCTGGGCTTCCCCATCGCCTACGCCGCGGCGCGGCTGCAGGGGGTGTGGGGCAACTTGATTCTGGTCTGCGTGATCATCCCCTTCTGGACCAGCGTACTGGTGCGCTCCTACGCGTGGCTGGTGCTGTTGCAGCGACGCGGCCTGGTCAACCAGACCCTGCTCGACCTGGGCCTGATCGACAAGCCATTGAACTTGATGCACAACACCACCGGCACAGTGATAGGTACCTTGCATGTGATGTTGCCGTTCATGGTGCTGCCTTTGTACGCGGTGATGCGCAAGATCCCCCAGGACCTGCTGCAAGCCTCCAGCAGCCTGGGCGCCTCGCCGTTCTATTCGTTCCGTCGAGTGTTCCTGCCGATGGCTGCCCCCGGCGTCATGGCAGGCTCCATCCTGGTGTTCGTAATCTGCCTGGGCTTCTTCATCACCCCCGAGCTGCTGGGTGGCGGACGCACCATCCTGGTGTCGATGCTGGTGCAACGCAATGTCGAGCTGTATCACGCCTGGGGCGCTGCAAGTGCCGTAGGCCTGGTCCTTCTGTTGGTAGTGTTCCTGATTTTCTGGGGCATCAACCGCTTCATCCCGATCGAACGTGTTCTGGGAGCGCGCTGACATGAAAGCCTTGTTCTCCAACCTGCGCATCTCGAACGTTATGTTCGGGCTGCTGGTGGCGATGATCCTCGCCTATCTGATCGTGCCGGTGCTTATCGTGGTACCGATGTCATTCTCCGAAGCCCGCTTCCTGCAGTTTCCGCCCAAGGAGTGGTCGCTGAACTGGTATGCGGCATTCTTCCAGAGCATCGAATGGATGAGCGCCGCCAAGGTCAGCCTGATCACCGCCCTGGCCACGACCCTGATCTCGCTGCCGGTGGGGATGGCGGCGGCCTACGCGATCAACAACTCGACGCTCAAGATCATACGCACCCTGCAGATCATCCTGCTGTTACCGATGATGGTGCCAATCATCCTGATCGCGGCCGGCGTGTTTTTTGTTTATGCCCGGGTCGGACTGGTCAGTTCGCTGATCGGCCTCGTGCTGGCGCATATCATGCTGGCGCTGCCCTACGTGATCATCGCCTTGCTGGCAGGTCTGCGCAATTTCGACATGTCCCAGGAAATGGTGGCACGCAGCCTCGGCATGAATCGCTTTCGCGCATTCATGGCCGTAACCCTCCCGCAGATCAAACCGAGCGTGGTGTCGGCAACGTTGTTCGCCTTCATCACCTCGCTGGATGAGACCGTGGTGGCGCTGTTCATCTCCGGCGGCGACAACCAGACCCTCACCAAACGCATGTTCACCGCACTGCGCGACGAGATCGACCCGACCATCGCCGCCATCAGCTCCATGCTGATTCTCGCCTCGCTGCTGCTGGTCGTCATCGCCGGGCGCAACAAGCAGGCCTGAAGCCCCTGCCGCGGCGCCTTGAAGCGGCGCGGCAGGTCCTGTTGTAACCCCCCTCAATTCAGCATCTCTGACTGCCCGCCCGGTGCAATTTGGCATCGGGCGCTGGCGCCGGCTTCTTACAATTTGCCCGTCACGGCAACCAAGCTATAGGTGTTCCCATGTTGAAAGAGCAATTACGCGACCCGTCCCTGCTGGTTGAGAAATCCTATGCCAATGGTGCGTGGATCGACGCCGACGACGGCGCCACCCTGGCCGTCATCAACCCCGCCAACGGCCAGACCCTGGCCCAGGTACCGGCCCTGGGCGCCAGCGAAACACGCCGTGCCATCGCCGCCGCTGAAGCCAGCTTTCAGGCCTGGCGCGAAGTGCCGCCCGCCGAGCGGGCCCGAGTACTGGAAGCCTGGCACCAGGCGATCCTGGCCAACCAGGACGATCTGGCAATAATCATGAGTGCCGAGCAAGGCAAGCCATTGGCCGAAGCCAAAGGCGAAATCGGCTACGGCGCCAGCTTCGTGAAATGGTTTGCCGAGGAAGCACGGCGTGTTTATGGCGACACTATTCCCGCCCCCACCAACGACAGGCGCATCCTGGTGCTCAAGCAACCGGTCGGCGTGGTGGCCGCCATCACGCCGTGGAACTTCCCCAATGCCATGATCACTCGCAAGTGCGCACCGGCCTTGGCGGCAGGCTGCACCATCGTGGTCAAACCGTCGGAACTGACCCCGCTGTCGGCCTTGGCGTTGGCGGTGCTGGCTGAACGAGTTGGCATTCCAGCCGGGGTGTTCAACGTGCTGACCGGGCTGCCCGCCGGCGTCGGCAGCGAACTGACGGCCAACCCCAGTGTACGCAAGCTGTCATTCACTGGCTCGACCAAGGTCGGCCAGTTGCTGATGAGCCAGTGCGCAGCCACCATCAAGCGCCTGAGCCTAGAATTGGGCGGCAACGCGCCCTTCATCGTGTTTGATGATGCTGACCTTGAACTGGCAATCCAGGGCGTGATGCTGAGCAAGTTCCGCAATGCCGGTCAAACCTGCGTCTGTGCCAACCGGATTCTGGTGCAGGACGGCATCTATGACCGCTTCGCCGAGCGCCTCAGCGCCGAGGTGGCCAAGCTCAAGGTCGGCGATGCCTTCACCCCAGGCGTCACTCTCGGCCCGCTGATCAACGAGGCCGCCGTGGACAAAGTGCACCGACACATTGACGACGCCCTGGCCAAAGGCGCCTCGGTGATCACGGGTGGCCTGCCTCAGCGCGATGGGCTGTTCGTGCAACCAACCGTGCTGCGTGACGCCAGTCCCGACATGCTGCTGGCCAGCGAAGAAACGTTCGGCCCGGTGGCGCCGCTGTTCCGCTTCACTGAAGAGTCCGAGGCGCTGGAAATCGCCAACGCCACGCCCTACGGCCTGGGCGCCTACTACTTTACCCAGGACATGCGCCGCGCCTGGCGCGTCGGCGAGCGCCTGGAGTTCGGCATGGTCGGCCTCAACACCGGGATCATCTCCATGGAGGTGGCGCCATTCGGCGGCATGAAACAGTCGGGCACCGGGCGCGAAGGCTCCAAATACGGGCTGGACGAGTTCCTCGAGATCAAAGCCTGGCACATGGGTGGCCTGGGCTGAGCCCGACGTAGCAGATCTGACTTTTGAACCGGAGCAAAACAGCACGAACCGGCTGAGCGGCTGTGCTCAGATGAACACAGCCCTCTGGCCCCGTTGCCCTGCGCAGGAGAATTCGCGATGCATTTCACTGATGGTTTCGAATCGGTCACCGTTCACCAGGTAAGCAAGCACTATGGCAACCTCAAGGCGCTGGATCAGGTCGATCTGAAGGTAGAGGCTGGTGAGTTCATGTCGCTGCTGGGGCCTTCCGGCTCGGGCAAGACCACACTGCTGAGCATTCTCGGCGGCTTTTTGCGGGTGAGTTCGGGCAGCATTCTGTTTGGCGAACATGACGTCACCTTGATGCCGCCCAACAAGCGCGACATCGGTGTGGTATTCCAGAACTACGCATTGTTCCCGCACATGACCGTGGGGCAAAACGTCGCGTTTGCGCTGCGCGCCCGCGGCGTCAGTGCCAACAACAGCCGCGAGCGGGTAGCCAAGGCTCTGGCCACAGTTGAACTGGCCGGCTATGAAGACCGTGCGATCAGTGCCTTGTCCGGTGGCCAACGCCAGCGTGTGGCGCTGGCCCGGGCAATCGTCTTCGAACCCAAACTGATCCTGATGGACGAGCCGCTATCTGCACTGGACAAGCAACTGCGCGAAACCATGCAGATCGAACTGCGCGCCCTGCACAAGCGCTTGGGTGCGACCATGATCTACGTCACCCACGACCAACGCGAAGCCCTGACCATGAGCGACCGCATCGCGATCATGCGCGGCGGCAAACTGGTGCAGGTGGACACCCCCCGCAGGCTTCACGATCACCCGGCCAACGACTTCGTTGCCAGCTTCATCGGTGAAAGCACGCTGGTGCCCCTGCAGCGCAGCTCCGCGGGTCTGTGCCTGGGCTCGACCACCCTGCGAACCAGCCGCGAGGTACCGGCCAGCGGTGCGCTTTTCCTGGCGCTGCAATCGGAGAAACTGCTACTCGACAACGGCACCGCAGGCCCGGAATGGAACCGCCTGCACGGCCGGGTTTCGGGCATCGTGTTCCAGGGCGAGAGCCTGAAGGTGTTCGTCGACCTCGATGGCGGACCGACGGTCAGCCTGCGCCAGCCCAGCCACCATGAAGGTAACCTGAGCCTGCCGCAGATCGGCGCACCATTGTGGATGCGCCTGCATCCACAAGACACCATCGTGGTTCCCCAGGCACGCTGAACGCGCGTGGCGTGGTCCTCGCCATCCGGCCAGGACCACTGCCCAGCGTAATATTTCGCAACCCCCCCGCAAATCAACCGATCTCGCCACCGGCCGCCCCAACTTCAGCGCTTGTCACCACGGCCAGTCTTTATCCTGAAACTCACCCTCACTCCCCTGACTTGCCTTGGAGATTACGATGAATCCTCCCCTGAGCGAAAACCAACGCCTGCTCGCCTGGCGCGACGAAAACGTGCCACGCGGTATCGCCACCGCCCACCCACTGGTAGCGGCCCGTGCCAGCGGTGCCGAGTTGTGGGATGTCGATGGGCGCCGCTACCTGGATTTCGTTGGCGGCATTGGCGTACTCAACACAGGCCACAATCACCCCAACGTTGTCGAGGCCGTGCAACGCCAGGTTCAGCAACTGTCCCATGCCAGCTTCCAGGTCGTGGCCTACGAGCCCTACATTGCCGTCGCCGCACGCCTGAACGCGTTGGTGGGCAACGGCGAGCACTACAAGACGGCGCTGTTCACCTCCGGGGCCGAAGCGGTAGAAAATGCCATCAAGATCGCCCGTGGCCACACCAACCGGCCCGCCGTCGTTTCCTTCACTGGCGGCTTCCATGGCCGGACCCTGCTGGGCGTGACGCTCACCGGCATGAGCCAGCCCTACAAACAGAACTTTGGCCCATTCCCGGCAGAGATCTACCACGCCTGCTACCCCAACCCTTATCGCGGCATCGACAGTGATGAAGCCCTGGCACGGCTCGATGAGCTGTTCGCCACCGACGTCGCGCCTGACCGGGTCGCAGCCATCCTGATCGAGCCCGTGCAAGGTGACGGCGGCTTCATCGCCGCACCCAAGGCGTTTCTGCAGGGCCTGCGCGAGCGTTGTGATCGCCATGGCATCGTGTTGATCCTGGATGAGATCCAGGCCGGTTTCGGCCGCACCGGCAAGATGTTCGGCTTCCAGCATGCCGGCATCCAGCCGGACCTGGTCACGGTTGCCAAAAGCCTGGCCGGCGGCATGCCGCTGTCGGGTGTGGTTGGCCGTGCGGCGATCATGGATGCCCCGTCGCCGGGCGGACTGGGCGGCACCTATGGCGGTAACGGCGTGGCCTGCGCCGCCGCACTGGCGGTTCTGGATCTGTTCGAGAGCCAGGATCTGCTGGCCCAGGGGGAAGCCTTGGCGCACCAACTGCACCAAGGGTTGCTGGCCCTGCAACAAGCCCACCCACGTATCGGCGAGGTCCGCGGCTTGGGCTTCATGCAGGCGATCGAGATGGTCGCCGGGGATGCCAGCAACAGCCCGGACGCGGCCTTGGCCCAACGGGTGATTGACGAAGCCCGCCAGGCCGGCCTGTTGGTGATCAAGTGTGGCGTGCACCGCAATGTGGTGCGCTTCCTCGCGCCACTGGTCACCACCTCGGCGCAGCTGGCCGAGGCCTTGGAGATGCTTAGCCAGGCGCTGGATGCCGCAGGTGCCTGAGTGATCGTCAAGGCCGCTGACGCGGCCCTTGGCACAGCCCTGGATGGACCCGCTGAATCACCACAGGAGCTACTTCCCATGAAAATTACGCATTACCAGGCACTGGGTTTGTCGTACGCCACCCTGGTTGACCGCGAACGGGGCATTCTCGAAGGCCTGCGCCCCCTTGCGGCGCAATCTGCGCAACCGCTCGACGACCGGCAGCTGCTGGCGGCTTATCGCAACCTGACGCTGCAACTGGCCCATCAGGTCAATAGCCCAACAGCATTGCACGGGCAACTCTACCAACGCCTGGCGCAACAATTGCGTATTGTTCCTGACTGGGATGCCAGTGTGGCCTTTGGTAGCGCTGCAGCGCAGTGGCCGATCTACGAAGACGCACCGGGCGCCGTGCAGTACCTGAGCAAGTTTTATCGCTTGATCCTTATCGCTCCACGCCACGGCATAGATATCGAAAGCCTGACCCGGCGCCTGCCGGTCGCCTTCGATGCTATCGTTGAACCGGCTGATGACGACTGGCGGCCAGCCTTGGCACACGCACTGCAAGCGATTGACGTACCACGGATTGGGATGCTGCCTGTGCGCAGCAGCGAAGCGGACGACCCATGGAACAGCTTGGTCGATTTTCCGATTTGTACGCTGCAGCGCGAACAGGCTCAGCCCTGGAACCTGACGCAGTCGGCACTCGATGCCAAACGTTGTGAATACGCAAGCCTGGCCGACATGGCCCATGCCCATCAATGGGCATTACGGGCCTGAAACAGGCAGACCGGACCGGAATCAACTGAGGAGTCAACGATGGACGCGGCAACCAAACTTGATCGCATCGACATCAACATTCTTGTCCAGTTGCAAAAGGACGGGCGCATGACCAACGTCAGCCTCGCCGAGGCTGTGGGGCTGTCACCCAGCCCCTGCCTGCAGCGCGTCAAGCGCCTGGAGGCCGCGGGTTATATCAGTGGCTACGAAGCCCACGTGAACCTGGCCAAATTCGCCAACTCGGTGACCGTGTTCACTGAAGTTACCCTGCAGGACCACAAGCGTGCGGACTTCGTGAAATTCGAATCGAGCATCCGCAATATCGATGAGGTGCTGGAATGCCATCTGATCAGTGGCGGCTATGACTACCTGGTGCGGTTCCTGTGCAGCAGCATCCAGCATTACCAAGAGCTGATGGAGTCGATACTGGAGAAGGAAATCGGCATCGAAAAATACTTCAGCTACATCGTGATCAAGTCACCCGTGGTCAAGAGCACCGTTCCGCTGCGCAGCCTGGTCAGAGCGGTGTGAGCCGGCCATTCCAAGCCTGTCTGACCGCAAAGACAATGCTGGCAAACAAACAGACAGCAGCGGGACATGGGCCTGTGCTCAGTACCCCCGCTGCCGCGGCACAACCCCCTCCATCGGTTCTCCCCGCTGGTGCCTGCGCAGGTTCTTCAGCAACACCCGAAACGCCGACTCAGGATGCGTCATCGCGCCAACATGAGGCGTCACCCATACATTCGGGTGCCCCATCAACGGGTGGCCCCGCCCCGGCGGTTCACTGGCAAGCACGTCGACGATTGCCCGCCTGACCTGACCGCTGTCCAAAGCAGCCAGCAGGTCGTCGTCCACCAGGTGGCCGCCTCGTCCAAGGTTGATCAGGCAAGCGCCACGCGGCAAGGCTGACATCAGACGGGCGTCAAGAATGCCTGCAGTATCCGGTGTGAGTGGCAACAGGCAGATCAGAATCTCACAATCGGCCAGAAACGCCTTCAACCCCGCATCGCCGGCAAAGCAACGCACGCCTTCGATCTGCTTCTCCGAACGTGACCATCCCTGCAATGCAAATCCAAACCCTTGTAACAAGCGCAATACCGCCTGCCCAAGGTTTCCGAGCCCCATGACCCCGACCCGCCGCTGGTGCGCCGGCACGATTGGGTGGTCCTGCCACAAGCCTTGGCGCTGCTGCTCCAGGTAAAGAGGCAGGTCACGGTGCAGGGCCAGCACCGCCATGCCGGCGTACTCGACGATCCCTTGGACGATTCCCGGGTCAAGCATTCGAACCACCTGCACGCCGGCTGGCAGCGCAGCCGTATCGAACTGATCGACCCCTGCCGAGGTGGCGAACAGTACCTCAAGGTTGGGAAAGCGCTCGGCGATGCCATCAGGCGGCTGCCACGTCGCGAGATAGCGCACATCCGAAGCCTCACCCACGTCAGGCCACAAGCGCACTTCGATATCCGGAGCCTGTTCGGCAAACAGGGCCCTCCAGGCGCGGCCGCGCGCCTGATCGACTTTGAACAGCAGGGTCATGATGCTTCGCTCCTGGGCTACTGACGAGTGACCCAGCTTGCCAGAGGTCTACGCAACATTTGCCTGGGAGTGAGGAAAAATACGGCAGGTTATGCCTGCCGCAAGCCGTGAAAACGGAACATTGGAGCAGGCAGGTGCGCCGATACTTTGTTCACACCGTCACCCACCCTTGCGGAGCGCACCATGTCCTTCAAGCCCTTCAAAGCCTTGACCTTCGATGTTGTCGGTACCTTGATCGATTTCGAGGCAGGCATCCTCAAACATATCCGTGGCGTAGTTGCCGAAGCCGCCAAAGCCTACAGCGATGACGATATCCTCAAGGCCTACCGCGAAGCCCGCGCCGAACCGGACGCCGGCTGGTGGCCTGACGACCTGGAGCGCTGCTACCACCGTATCGCCACTAAACTGAACCTGCCCGACAGCGTCGAGAACGCGCGCGGCCTGGCCTTGTCGGTGGAAAATTTCCCGGCTTTCCCAGACTCGGTAGAAGCACTCCAGCGCTTGCGCAAGCACTTCAAACTGGTCGCCACCACGAACTCGCGCATCTGGGCACTCAACCACATGGCCCGCACCTTGGGCGAGCCCTTCGATGTGCGGGTCACCGTGGACGACGTGCGCTTCGAAAAACCTGACCCGCAGTTCTTCGCCTACACCCGCGGCGTGCTGGCTAGCCAGGGCATCGTCTTCGAGCAAATTCTCCATGTTGCACAAAGCCAGTATCACGACATCGGCGTGGCCAAGCGCTTGGGCTATCAAGTGTGCTGGATCGAGCGCCGCCATGCGCAGAAAGGCACCGGCGGCACCCTGGAGTCCGAGCGTACCGAGCCGCACTACCACTTTACCTCGCTGGCACAACTGGCCGACGCCGTAGAGAAGGAATTGGGCTGAGGTCAAACGGGGCCGCATTGCGGCCCTAACGCGAAGACATTGCGGAAGATTGCCCCATGAATATCCAGTCTCTCTGGGCTGCCACAGCCGAACCCGCCATGCCACTCCCCTCGCTGCAAGGCGAACGGCAATGCGATGTGGTGATTATCGGTGGCGGCTACACTGGCCTCAGCGCCGCCCGCCATATCGCCGACAGTGGCCGTGAACCGGTGGTGCTGGAGGCCAACAGCCTGGCCTCGGGTGCCAGCGGGCGCAACGGCGGCGTGGTGTCGCCCAAATTCCGCGTCAGCTTCCAGAGCGTAATGCAGCGGTATGACCGCGACACCGCCCTACACCTTTATCGCACGGGTTACGCGGCGGTAGACAGCGTAATCGAAACCGTCGAATCCCTGGGGTTGAGCGAAGCGCGGCTAACGCTCAATGGCCACCTGGCAGCGGCCCACAATGACAAGGCCCTGGACAACCTGCGAGCGACAGCAGCGTGGATTGAACGTGAAACGGGCAGCCGTAGTTCGGTGATGCTCAGTGCCGAGGAAGTGGCACATATGACCGGATCGCAACGCTTTACCGGCGGCATGTTGACTGCGAAAGCGGGTGGCCTGCACCCCCTCAACTTTGCCCGAGGTATGGCACGACACCTGGCTGAACGGGGCGTGAAGCTGTTCGTCAACAGCCCGGCCCAACGTGTGCAGAGCAGCCCCGGCGGCATCGTGGTGGACACCCCCCAAGGACGCATCCATGCCAAACAGCTGGTGTATGCCACCAATGCCTACTCAGACCTCACGCCTGTCAGCGCCCCCATGCACCGGCGTATCGTACCCTTTTGCAGTGCGATCATCGCCACCGAGCCCCTGCCCCCAGCGCTGCTGGCCAGCCTGCTGCCAGGCGGCCAAGTCTGCGGCGATACCAAGCGCATGCTGCGCTGGTTCCGCGTCATCGGTGACCGGCTGATCTTTGGCGGTCGCGGGGCATTCGGCACTGATGGCAACGACGCCGCCTACCAAGCCCTGCAGGCGAACATGGCGGAAGTCTTCCCACAACTGCGTGGCCAGGCCATTGCCTATCGCTGGTCGGGCCTGGTAGACATGACCCTGGACGGCCTGCCCCACGCAGGGCAACTGGACGCGCGGCGCTTCTACGCCATTGGCTACAACGGCGGCGGCGTGGCCATGTCGACTTACATGGGTGCCCGCCTGGCCGACCTGACCGCAGGTCGCCCGCTGGATTTGCGGCTGTTGGCCGGTGAGCGTCTTAACCCTATTCCACTGCATGCCTTCCGGGCGCCTGGCGTGCGCCTAGCCGCCGGTTGGCAGCAGTTTCTCGATGCCATTGGCCGTTGACCGGGAGGTTTCATGGCGCACGTCTTACATTACCGCCAAGGTGAAGCCTTGGCTGTCTCGGATGGGCCAGGGTATGAAGTCGGCTGCGGCGAAGGTGGCCATGCCTGCCGATTCGACGCATTCGATGCGGTGCTACTGGGGGTACTTGAAGCGGGTGAGCTCAACTTGAGCGGCGACGGCTTCGAGGTGCGCCTGGTGCCGGGCGATGTTTTCGTGGTGCCCAAAGGCGTGGCCTTGAGCTGGCTACCCAAAGGAGAACTGCGCTACGTATTCATGCGTTTTCCGGGGCTTCAAGGTGATGCCAGCCATCACCAGCCGTTCAAGCTCGACCTGTTGGGGCCATTAAAACCCTGCAACCCGCCAGCGGCAGAGGTGCTGCTAAGCCCCACGCCGCAGGCCTGGAGCCAGCCAGGCTTTGAGCAGGGCGCACTGCGCATCGGGGTCTGGGAATGCGAGCCCTATGAACGACGACAGGTGCAACCCGAGTACAGCGAATTGATGCACATCATCCAAGGCCGGCTTGAGCTGACTGAAAACAATGGCTCCGTGCACACCGTTGCGGCTGGCGAGACCCTCGTGGTGCCAGCTGGCGCGACCAATGCCTGGACCAGTGAAGTGCCGGTGCGCAAGGTCTATTGCATGCTGGCTGTTATTTGACCACCTAGGCCGGCCATGCAGGCCGGCCCGCACAGATCAGGGCTTGACCTTGCGCCGCAGGATGCCGTTGATCACCACGACCACTACGGCGATGGCGATAGCCAGCATCTGGAAGGTCTGCTCACTGATCGTGCCCTGCTTCTGCAGGTGGGACAGGCCCAGCATCAGGCCCAGTACCACCAGGATGATCAAAAGGGAATATTTGAGGCGCTGCACGTGTGTCATCGAAGGTTCCTTGCAACATCAGGGGCAAATGGCTCGCAACGAGCCGCGGCAATGATACAACGGCCCTCGCCCCCGGCGCTGGATTTCCTGCTGGGTGGGGCGGCTTCAGCCTGAAAGCATGAGGCTCCCAAAGCACCCATGCCGGAGGCACCATGTACAAACCCCTGCTGTTCGCATCGCTGTTCCTCGCCCCCTTTTCCCTCCATGCCCTGGACACTCGGCACACACCCGCCGAAGACTTGCGCGAACTTGGCCGCGAGCTGGCGGCCCATGCGGGTGCCACCCAGTGGCAGCAACTGTGGCAGCGCGTACGCCAGGCCGGTTACCTGCAGGCAAACGGGGCGCCGCTGCATTTCAGCGTGCCCACCGCCAGGCTACCGGAGCTGGCCCGCCAGACCCTCGCCCAGGCCGACCAGGTACAGGCGTTGCAGCATACCCACGCCCTGTACCGGCGCAGCTTTGCCGGGCAGGTCATCGGGCAGCGCGACGGCCAACCGCTGCATACGCTGTGCCTGCTGGTTGATTGGCGCACCTTACCCCAGAGCATGCGCGCCACGCCCCAGGCCTACCTGAGTAGCGCCAGCTTGCTGACCAGCTATCCATGCGACTGAGGGTTGCAGCACCCAACTGGTAATCAAGGGGTATGACCAGATGGGAAACCGGCAGCTAGCAGGGTGTGCCAACGCTATTTCCTACAAACCCGGATATCGCTGCCTGCAAAACCTGTTCACCGAAGCTACAACCCCCGCGCCATATGCCGCCTAGCGACGCGCGGCGGCTGTCCCACAGAATCAGCTCACACCTTCGACATAACGCCGCGGGTGATCGGGTCGCACATTCCACCCATCCCGAAGGAGCGCCATATGCAATTGCCAGACTTGAGCCAGATAGATATCAGCCAGCTGCCTCACTCATTGCAGGCCCTGATCGACTGTATCGGCATCGAAAACGCTTACCAACTGACCTGCGCCTACGGCGGTAGGCCCAAGTACATCCCTAAGTACCGCGAGCGCACCAGGCTCGCCGACGTGCTCCCGGCCGAAGCGCTCGACGCACTGATCAAGCGCTTTGCCGGGGTCGCGCTGGAGATTCCCAAGGCGGACCACTTCCTGCGTCAGCTGCGTAACCAACAGATTCAGAAAGAAAGCGCCGACGGCTTGTCCCGCAGCCTGCTGGCCAACAAGTACGGCCTGAGCTTGCGTCAGATCGGCAACATCCGGCGCCAGGAGCCGTGCGCTCGCTGACACGCCGGCAACCCGGCCGCCACAGGCGGCCTAATTCCCCACTAGAGAGAGCAACCCAACATGTCGATAGACAACAGCCTCATTGGATCGGTCATCAATGCCCTGCCGATGGACCGGATGATCGCCGGCCCACTGCAGGCCATGGTCCAGGCGCAGGTCACCGCCAGTAAGTCGTATGCCGACTTCCTGATGCAGGTCTGCGTACAGGACGGCAAGGCAGTGGCCATCCAGTTCGACTATGACGAAACCATCGTCGACGAACAGGGCGAATACAAGGGCGTGGTCAGCAAGACCATGAAAGTGCCGCTGCTGGCAGCGATCACTCACCCGAACATTTCGATCGACGAAGGTAACGTCGAGTTCGAGCTGGTCATCAACCAGATGTCCGAAGATGTCTCCAGCAAGGACATGAGCGCAGAAGCGACTGGCTCGCTGGGCTGGGGTCCGTTCAGGCTGAACGTGAAAGGCAGCGTCAGCCACAAGTCCACGCAAACCCGCAAGACCGACACCCGCGCCCGTTATGCTTTCAATACAACCTTGCGCCGCCAGGAACCACCTGAAGCGATCATGCGGGTAATTGAGTTCCTGACCGACGCCGCAACAAAGCCTACCGTCGTCAACACTGCGACACTCGAGAGCCCGGACGAGATATCCCAGAAAGACACCTTGAAAGGCCCTGACGCCGGAACAACTCCACCCGCTCCTTGAGGTGCTATGCCTTCCCGAAACTGCCCCTCTGTCCAACGACAGGGGGCCCTTCCGGCCTGAGGAATCAAATCCATGGACAAGTCCCCCGCCCCGATGACCTCCATCGACCTGCGTGAGATCACCCGCGGACTGCAAGAAGCTGCCAGCGCCACCAACAGCCTGATCGCGCAGCAATACATCAACCTGTTCGACCAGTTCTTCGAGTGCGACACCCAGGCGCTCGGCGCGCCCATGAAAGCCAAGATGGTCGAGGTGGCCATGGACGGCCAACACATCATGCGCGTGCCGCTGTTCGCCCTGGTATCGCCCAAGGGTCTGGCCCTGGAGCGCATGCAGGTCGACCTGTCGGTGCGGGTCAAAGGCACCGAAGCACAGCAGGCACTGATCAGCGCAAGCGAGAGCAAGGCCGCCAGCTTCAAGGTCACCATCGGTGGCCACGGTCGCCAGGGTGATAGCCGGGACCCTGACGAGGTACAGATCCGCATGCAGTTCCAGGCCAGTGAACCCCCCGAAGCCCTGAATCGGCTGATCGAGGAGTACACCAATCTGATCATCCCGGTGCGTGCCCCAGGCGCAACGCCCTCACCGGATACCAATGAGTTCATCGAGGCTGCCACGGTGCGTTGACGGCAGCCCCGCCAGCGGCCTAGAAGTCGCGCTTGTAGAAGATGTCCAGCGAGCTGGCCAGCCCGCTGGCTGCCTCCAGATAGACCTTTTTGCTCAGTTTGTAACGCAGCGCGATGGTGTTGGCCGGTTCGAATACCCCCACCCCGTAACGCAGGCTCAGCTTCTCGGTGAGGTTACCGCTGGCGACCACGCTGGTGGTGGTGCCCGAGCCCTCGGTATCCAGCTGGAAGTCGTCGATACCCAGGCTCGATGCCAGGCTGCCGGTAATACCGGCACTCCCCGCCAGCCCCAAGCCCAAGGCTGCCTCGGCAAGCATGTTGTTATCTTCGCCGGAAGTGCCCAGAGGACGACCCAGTACCAGGTAAGACAACGCCTGCTCCTGGCTCATCGCCGGCTCCGAGAACACTGTGCTGGTTGGCTGCTCGGCGCTGCCGCTCAGGCGGATACCAGCAATCACATCGTCAACCTTGCGGATCGCTTCGATGTCCAGGTAGGGCTGGTCGATCGGCCCGGCGAACAGCAGCCGGGCCCGGCGGATGGTCAGGCGCTGGCCGTAGGCACGGTAGCGGCCGTCAGCCAGGCTTAACTCGCCGCGGGTGTCGAGGTTGTCACCGATATGCACATGGCCCAGCAAGTTGGCGGTAAGGCCAAAGCCACTGAACGACAGCTTGTCGCGGCCCACTTCGACGTCGATATCCATGGCCATCGCCATGGGCGGTTTGCCCTCTTCGGTCTGGTGGCCGACGATCACCGTGTCATCCGACACCTTGACGGTGGACGGAGGCAGTTCGCGCACGGTGATCTTGCCCTTGGGCACCTGCACCTTGCCGGTGACGGCCAGCTTGTCGTCGATCAGGCGCAAGGTCAGGTCCGGAGCAACTTCCAGGGTGGCATAAGGCTCGACCGTGACGGGAAGTTGCTGGCCTTGCAGGCGCACATTCATGCCCAGCGCCTGGCCCCAGGTAAGGTTGCCGCTCAACTGCCCACGCCCTGCCTCACCACTGCGCCAGTTGCCGTCAAGTTGCACCTGCTCGCCGGCAATCTGCGCCTGCAACGACAAGTCCTCAAGGCTGGCCGGCAGCTCGGCACCGCTGACTTCACCGCCGCTCAGCCGCAGGTTGCCGTTGACCTGCGGTGCGAGCAAGCTGCCGGACAACTGGCCGCTGCCGTTGAGCTGCCCGACCAGGCGCTCGACCATCGGTACGAACGGCCTCGCCACCGACAGGTCCAGCCCGGCCAAGCGAAAATCACCCGACAACGGCTTGTTCTTGCCCAGCGGGTCGAGCCGGGTATTGACACTCAGCTCACCCAGCCGCTCACCACGGAAAGCCAGGCGAGTATCGATACGGCGTGGCGCCAGGGTGCTGTCCACGCGCAGGGTCTGGTACGGGAAATCGATCCAGCGGCCTTTGTCGCGCACGCGCAGGGTACCGCCACTGGCATCGATCACGACAGTACCCTTGGGGCCGCTGGCCGGGATGTCCAGGTTGATGTCGGCATTGAGCAGGCCTTGCCAGGCAAAGTCCTTCGGCAGCCACTGCGCCAGGCTGTCCAGCGGGAACTGCTTGAGGTGGTAACGCAGCCGCGGCTCTGGCGCAAGGCGCTGCTCATCGCCACACAGGCTGGCTTGACCGGACCGCCAGCAATGGGCACCGAAATCCAGTTGGCCGCTGGCCAGGCGCTGCAGCCGCGCGGGCGCCTGCAACTGCCAATCCTGGCCGCCGGCCTGGATGCGCCCGCTCGCCAGGCGCCCGCGCCAGTCTCCTTTGTTCAACTGGCCATCCAGGCCGAGGTCGAGTTTGAGTTGCGGACCGTCCAGCGCCAGGGTCAGGCCCTGTTGGCGAATGTCACCCTTGCCGTTGGCCTGCAAAGTGCCCAATGCCGTATCGCCCAGCCGGATCCCGCTCGCCTTGAGGTCAATCACGCCGCGCTGGGCGTTGTCCAGGCGGGCGTCCAGGTCCAGCTGTTGCAGGCGGTTTTCGGCCTGTGCCAGGCGCTGGCCCTGCAGGGTCAGCGTGCCTTGCGGGGCCTGCAAGGTGCCGGCGACATCCAGCCGGCCCTTGACCTGGCCTTGCAGCCTTGGCCACAGCTGACCCAGGCGTGGCAGGTCGAGGTCGATGCGCCCGGCCAGGCGCTGTTGCAAACTGCCACTGCCGGTGATGCGGTTGTCACCCAGCTGGATCGCCAGTGCGCCCAGGGTCCAGTTCTGCCCTGCGCCCTGGGCCTCGGCCTTGAGCACGGCGGGCTGACCGCGCAGCCGGCCTTTGAGGTCAAGCTGGGCATCCAGCGTGAGATGCTCGCCCTTCAGCTCGCCTTTGCTACGCAGCGGCCCAGCCAGGGTACCCGGGAGCTCGGCCAGCCAATAGGCCGGGTCAAGTGCCGAAAGCTGCAGGTCGACATCCCAGGCCAGGGCGTCGGCAAAACGGACTGCAACACTGCCGGCGGCCTTGCCTTGACCGGCGGTCAGCGCCAGCTGCGGCAGCTTGACCTGGCTCAGGTCACCCTCGAATGGGCTGGCCAGGCTGAACGCCCCCGCCGGGCCGTCGAGATCACCGTCGAAGGTGCCCCGGTAATTGCCATCGCGATAATGCACCTCGGTTCTGAAACGCTTGAGGGTGACCTCGGGCGGCGTTTCCAGTGGGTACAGGCGCAGCCACGGAAAGTCCTGCCAGTCCAATTGCGCATCGGCAACCAGGCCTTGCTGCCAGTCAGCAGTAGCCTGCAGCTTGACCCGCTGGCTGTCGCTGGCTGTCAGGTCCAACGCGTCGAGCCTGGCGCCCTTGCTGTCGACCAACCCGGACAAGGCCAGGGCGATTGGTGACTGTTCAGCCGGCAGGCTGGCGGCCCCCGACAGCTGATAGCCCTTGAGCAGATCGCCCGTGGCATCGAGCGTGAGCTGGTTCAACTGCAAGGTATCAGGCAACGAACCCGCCGGTTTGAATGCTTCGGAGCGAACCTGCAAGGTCGCTGGCAGGTGCTCCGCCAAGGCCTGCAACTGCCCGGTCAACGTGGCATCGAGATAACCGCTGCTGGTACCTGCGAGCTTCAGGGTCTTTTGCAATTCGCCGTCGGCAGTCAAGGCCAGTTGCCAGGGTTTGCCCTCTACCGCAGGCAGTTGCAGCTGCGCCTGGAGCTTTACCGGCCAGTCTCCTTCGGGCTGAACATCGCCTTGCAGGTTCAGTTGCAGGTCGTCGCGCTGCACATGCAGGCTGTCGATCCGCATCCCATTGCGGGCCCAGTGCGCCGTCATTTGCACGTCAGCCAGCAAGTCGCTGCCATCCAGGCGCAACTGGCCAACCTTCACCTCACCCAGCTCGATGGCCAGCGGCAAGCGCAACGCCGGCAGTTGCAACGGGCCGCTGTCGGCAGGTTCGGTGCTCGGCGCAAAGGCCATGTCGATCCGCTGCGCCCGCAGCTGGTCGATGCACAACGTGGCACGCAGCAGGCAGGCCGGCGACCAGGCCAGGTGCGGTGCTTGCACCTCTACCTTGCTGCCCGCGTCGACCCAGCTCAGCCCGCTGGCTTGCCAGCTGCCCGCCAGACGGCCTTGGAAGCCGGTTACCTCAAGCCCGGGTACCTTGGCCAGTACCCAGCGGCTGCCGGCTTCGGTACCCAGCAGCAAGCCAAGTGCCAGGCCCAGGCCGGCGATTGCCCCCAGCAGGCCAAGCAGAATGTATTTGATCACGCGTTTCACAGCTCAGGCCCCATGGAAAAGTGCAGGCGAATGCCCCCTTCGTCATCCAGCGCCTTGGCCAGGTCCAGGCGCAGCGGCCCTACCGGCGACACCCAGCGCACACCGAAACCGACACCGGTCTTGAGGCTGGGCAGTTCCAGGTTGTTGAACGAGTTGCCCTGGTCGACGAAGGTTGCGATCCGCCACTTTTCGGTCAGCGAATACTGGTACTCGACACTGCCAGCCACCAGGTAACGGCCACCAATACGGTCGCCGTCGCTGTTCTTCGGTGAAAGCGTCTGGTAGTCGTAACCCCGCACGCTCTGGTCGCCACCGGCGAAGAAACGCAGCGACGGCGGGATGTTGTTCTTGAAGCCATTGGTCGCGCTGCCCCCAAACTGTATGCGACCGAGCAAGCGGTGGTTGTGGCCAACTGTGGTCAGGCCCTTGAGGAGTACGTTGCCGTGCAACAGGTTGGTGTCGGAAACCAGCCCTTCCTTGGCCACCTGGGCATCGAACTGCAAGCGGTAGCCATTGTGCGGGTCGATACGGTTGTCACTGCGCAGGAAGGAATAGCTCACGCCGGGCATCAGCAAGTTGCTCAAGCCAGAATCATCGCCCAGGCGATACTCCTCGCGCTGGTACTTGAGCGAAATCACCCGCTGCCAGCCGCTCGGCAGTTTGCTGTGCCATTCGGGGCCAACCGTCAGCAGTTTACTGAGGGTATCGGTGCCGGCAATTTCCTCGTTCTGGTAGCCGCCGGCGAAGCGCAGTTTGTCGGTCAGTGGCGGGTCCAGGGGGATGTCGTACCACAGGCCAACGTTCTGCCGCGGCGCAGACAACTCGGTCTCCCAGCCGTAACTGTGACCCTGCGGGTTGACCCAGTGGCGGGTCCAGTTGGCCTTGCCGCGCGGCCCGACGTCGGTCGAGTAGCCCAGGCCCAGGCCCATCGTGCGGGGTTTGCGGGTTTCCAGCCGGACAGCTACGGGGACGTCTTCGCCGACGGCGGCGGTTGGCGCGGCATCCACGCGCACACCGTCGAAGTAGCCACTCGACTGCAGGTCATTGTTCAGTTCGGCGATCAGCTCCGAGTCATAAGGGGTACCCGGTTTGAACGACACCATGCGTTGCAGCAGGTCGTCGTCCAGCGGCGTGTCGCCCCCGAAGGTGACCGCCCCCAGGCGATAGCGCGGGCCGCTCTGGTAGACCAGTTCGATATCAGCCACACCGGCCTGCGGGTCCACCGCCAGGCGCTGGCGACTGAAGCGGCCGCTGAAGAAACCGTAGCGCGAGGCCTGGTTCTGGATCAGCCGCTTGGCATCTTCGTAATGCCCGTGGTTGAGTTGTTCGCCTGCACGCAGCGCCTTGCTGTCGGGCACGCGAAAGGCCTTCATCTCGCTGGCCGGGCCTTCTATGCGCACCGTCACATTGCGCAGGCGAATCGGCTCGCCGGGGTTGATGGTGATGATCAGTTGGGGGGAATGGTCGGCATCGCTGGCGGGCTTGACCTCGGCATCGATCTGCGCCAGATAGTAGCCAAGTGCTTGCGCGGCTTTGCGCGCCTGCTCCTCTGCCCCGCGGCTGAAGCGCAAAAGTGCTTCTTCATCACGGTCGCCCAGCGTGCCTATATAGCCTTCGACATTGGCCTTGAGCGCCTTGTTGGCCGGTTTTACCTTCACCAGCAACTCGCTCTGACCCCATGCTGCGAAACTGGCGGCCCAGAAAACCAGGCCCCAGGTCAATCTTCCTGAATACGTCATGCGGCGAATGCTACCAGAGCCAGACGCTCAAGGGAGCCGTCTGGCGGCCTGTTCAGGCAAAAGCGGAATTTGAAGAGACCGGATTGGGATGGAAGAACACCCTTTCCCGGATAGGCCCTACAGCAACTTCGCCAATTTCCTCATAGCCCTGGCGCTGGTAAAAGGCCAGGTAGTGCTCATTGCCAGTGTCCAGCACCACACCTTGGGTGCCTGGGTCGTCCGCACACCAGTCGTGCACAGCTTGTAACAATTGCTCGCCGTAGTGTTTGCCTTGAAATTGCGGGTGCACCCCCAGCAACGGCAGCACATGCACCTGGTCATTGGGCAGGCAGGTGGCCAGGGCGGCCTGGTAGTCCATGTAGCGCCGCGTGCAGCGCAACCCGGTACCGAGGATCATGCGCAGGCGCCAGGCCCAACTGTCAGCCACACCGAGCCGACGCATGGGCGGCACGATCAAGGCCAGGGCGATCAGGCGGTCGTCGACCAGCAAGCCGATGGCGGGCAATTGCAGGTAGAAATGCTGCCGTACCCATTCACGCACCATCACTCGCAAGCGCCGCTCATAGCCGGGGCGCTGTGCCTCGAAGATGTAGGCGAAGGTAGGCTCATGGCGGTAGGCATTGTACAGCAGCGAACGCGCCTCACGGCTGTAACCGTCATCAAGCAGGCAAACACGGGCCGGGGCGGCTGTGGTTTCGGGCATTGCGGGCAGACCTCCTGGAATGGGCGTACTGAGCCTTGGAGGTTACCCACCGCGCTTCGTTCACCTCCCACAGCACGTTAGCAGCAGGCGCGCAAACCCGCCACGCTGGTGATGAAGGGCGATGTCGGCTAGCATCGCGCCTTTTACCGGGATCATCTTTCCATGAAGATCGTCTGTTTCAACATCAACGGCCTGCGGGCTCGGCCGCACCAGTTGGCGGCGCTGATCGACAAGCACCAGCCAGACGTGATCGGCCTGCAGGAAACCAAGGTCAGCGACGATCAGTTCCCGCTGGCAGAGGTGCAGGCACTGGGTTACCACGTGCACTACCACGGCCAGAAGGGGCATTACGGTGTGGCCCTGCTGTCACGCCAGGCGCCGCTGAGCCTGCACAAGGGGTTTGCCAGTGATGAAGAAGACGCTCAGCGCCGCTTCATCTGGGGCACGTTCGCCGACGCCGCTGGTAACCCGATCACCATCATGAACGGCTATTTCCCCCAGGGCGAAAACCGCGATCACCCGACCAAGTTCCCGGCCAAGCAGCGCTTCTACGGGGACCTGCAGGCACTGCTCGAGGGCGAGTTTCACAAGGACCAGCCCGTGCTGGTGATGGGCGACATGAATATCTCGCCCCAGGATTGCGACATCGGCATCGGCCCGGACAATGCCAAGCGCTGGCTGAAAACCGGCAAGTGCAGTTTCCTGCCGGAAGAACGTGAGTGGATGGAACGTTTGAAGGGTTGGGGCCTGGTGGACAGCTTCCGTCACCTGTACCCGGACGTGACCGACCGCTTCAGCTGGTTCGACTACCGCAGCCGTGGCTTCGAAGACGAACCCAAGCGCGGCCTGCGCATCGACCTGATCATGGCCTCGCAGCACCTGGTGCCGCGGATCAAGGCCGCAGGTGTTGACTATGAACTGCGTGGCATGGAAAAGCCTTCGGACCATGCGCCGATCTGGCTGGAATTGAGCTGATCGACAGGGCCCACGGTGCACGCTTTGGGCCCCCACTCACAAGCCCAACCGCAACGCCTCCCCCACCCCGGCCCCACGCACATCGTCCGCCGCGCTGACCAGGGCAAAGTTGTACGCCCCATGCGACCAGTAACGCGCCTCCAGCTGGCCATCGACCCGCTGCCCGTTCGGCATGCGCTGGTACTGCTCACTCGGTGTGCGCAGAAACAGGCTGATGCGCTGGCCCTTGCCATCTTCAAATACCAGCAACGCCGCCGGCCCTTGCTCGTTGCTGAGCAGGCGTGCCCCCACTGGTTTGAAGCCATAGCCGCCCAAGTCCGGTAACTGGCCGACGTGGTTGAAGTGTCGCCCCAGCCAGTCGCGTAACTGCCCTGGGTCGCTGGCCTGGATATCCAGCGCCTGGCTGGCAGCAAACAGGCGGTGCGCCTGCACGGCATCGGCCATAGGCAGGTCGACACGCGCCAAGGTTGCGTCACGCACTTGCCAGCCGCCCAAGCCTCCCACGCCCAGCGCCAGCACCACAGCTGCCGCGGCGGCCCAGCGTCGCTGCCGCCGCTGGCGCAGTTGCCGGCGCAACTGGCCCAGTTCCAGCCGCGCGGCGCCGGGCATTTCGCCAAACCCGGCCAGTGCCGCACGCAAACGCCGTGCATCGGCACGCCAGCCCTCGACCCGGGCCGCTGCCTGCGGATTGGCCGCCAGCCAGGCCTGTACCTCGGCACGGCGCTCAGGCTGCAGGCGCTCGTCGACGTAAGCGTGCAATTCATCTTCGCTGGGAATCAGGCGCGTCATTTCAGTCTCCGCAAGGCCGGTGGCTGGGGGGTGCCCTCGGTCAGTTCACGCAAGGCATTGCGCGCGCGCGACAAGCGCGACATCACAGTGCCGATGGGGATGCCCATGGCCTGGGCCGCCTCCTTGTAGCTCAAGCCTTCGATGCTGACCAGCAGCAGCAAGGCACGCTGCTCGGCGGTCAGCCGGGCAAACGCCTGCAAGTCTGCCTGAGCGAGAACGATGGCTTCGAGGTTGTCACCGATCGGCTCGTCGTCACGCTCGGCCCGGCCGAACCAGGACAGCCAACGCGCATGCAGGCGATCTCGGCGCTTACCGTCGAGGAACAACCGATAAAGGATGGTGAACAACCAGGCGCGCAGCGCGTCGGCGTCACGTTGCTGGTCGCGCCGGCTCAGCGCCCGCTCCACCGTAGCCTGCACCAGGTCGTCGGCGCTACCCGGCTCGCGCGTCAGCCACACGGCAAAGCGGCGCAGGCGCGCAAGCAGCTCGCGCCACTGGTGGTCGTCCAGGTCATGCATGGCTAGGTCCCGGCCTCTGGGGTTGTCAGTGTAATGGGCAGACGCCTGTGAACATATTCTATTCCCGGTGAGGGAATAAGTTTTTACCTGCTGCGTCGTACTGGCACCTTCACTGAACGGGACACCACCATGAACTCTCCCTTGCACGGCCCGGCCAAGGCCTTGCGCCTGGCCGCCATCGGCGCCGTGATGCTGGCGGCTGGTGCAGGCTTTGCCTATGCCGCAGGCTGGCTCGGCCAACCGCAGCTGACGCCACAACGCATCATCGATACCTTCGAAGCCCAGGCCGGGCACTACCCAGGCTACCGTAAGAACCATGCCAAAGGGCTGTGCGTCAGCGGCTACTTTCAACCCAGCGGCCAGGCCGCCAGCCTGTCCACGGCGCGTGTTTTCAGCCAGCAACAGGTGCCGGTTGTCGGCCGTTTCGCCATCGGTGGCGCCAACCCGTTCGCCCCGGACACCGGCATACCGGTACGCAGCCTGGCGATTCAACTGAGCACCGACGATGGCCAGGTGTGGCGCACCGGCATGAACAACCCGCCGGTACTCGCGGTGAGCACGCCACAGGGGTTCTATGAGCAGGTGCTGGCAAGCGCCCCAGTACCGGCCACCGGCAAACCGGACCCAGCCAAGCTGCAGGCGTTTTTCGCCGCGCACCCCGAGAGCGCAGCGTTTCGCCAATGGGCGGCAAGTTACAAGCCCAGCGACAGCTTTGCCAGCACGCAGTACCACAGCATCAATGCCTTCCGCCTGATCGACGCCACCGGGGCGGCTCACCCGGTACGTTGGCAGCTCGAGCCACAAACCGCATTTGCTGCGTTGCCTGCAAAGGTGGACGACAAACAGTTCCTCCAGCACGACCTGCAACAGCGACTGGCCCAAGGCCCGCTGCGCTGGACCCTGCGCCTGGTACTGGCCGAACCCGGGGATGCGGTGGATGACCCTGCCCGCCCTTGGCCAGCCGAGCGGCGTCGCGTAGACGCTGGCACCCTGGTGCTGCAGCAGGTCGATGCCCCCGAGCAAGGGGCCTGCCGCGATCTGAACTTCGACCCACTGATCCTGCCACGGGGTATCGAAGCATCTGGCGACCCAATCCTCGCCGCCCGTTCTGCTGCCTATTCGGAATCGTTCAACCGCCGCAGCCGTGAATCGCTCGGAACCGGAGCCCGCCCATGAAACCCGACGCCTTCCACCCCTTCGCCCGCCTGCTGCACTGGCTGATGGCTGTGCTGATCCTGGCCATGCTGTTCATCGGCGTGAGCATGGTTGTCGACTTGTCGACTCGCCACCCTTTACTGATAAGCCTGCACAAGGCCACCGGCCTGGCCTTGATGGTGCTGGTTCTGCTGCGCATCGGCGTGCGCGTGGCCGTGCCCCACCCGCCTTTGCCAGACGATCTGCCAGCAGTGCAGCGCTGGGCTGCCGGGGCCTCTCACTTGCTGCTCTACGGCCTGATGTTGGCCATGCCGCTGCTGGGCTGGGCGATGCTGTCGGCTGGCGACTACCCACGCCCGCTGGGCTTGCCCGCCATCGCCCCACACAACTTGCAGCTGTACGCCGTGCTGCGTGAGGCCCACGGCTGGGCCGGCTACCTGCTGTTCGCCACCGTATTGGTGCACGTGGGCGCGGCGTTGATGCACGCATGGGTGCGCCGCGACGGCGTGTTGCGTAGCATGTGGCCAGGCCCCCTGCGCCGCAATGAATGAGCTGACGTAGCCCAGGGCGCTCGACACACATCAATGCTTGCTTAACCAAATCGACGCCTTATTGCCGTACTGCCATGGACTGCCCAATGAATGTCGCAAAGGATCCTGCAACCCTTCTACCTGCCAGCACCCTGGACTTGCGCCCGCTGCTAGTGGCCAACATGGCCTGCACCATGTCGATGATGGCCTTCGTCGCTTTGATCGGCCCTATCGCCCGCCAGCTCGGCATGGCCACCTGGCAAGCAGGTGCCGCCGTTACCGTGGCTGGCGTGGTCTGGGTGCTGCTGGCCCGGCCCTGGGGCCGCGCAGCGGACCGCCTCGGCCGGCGGCGAATCCTGTTGCTGGGCAGCGCCGGCTTTACCCTGGCCTACTGGCTGATGTGTCTGTTCGTGGAAGGCGCACTGCGCTGGCTGCCGGGCGCGACCCTGGCGTTCATCGGCCTGATGGTCGCGCGCGGTTGCATCGGCGCCTTCTACGCTGCCATTCCGGTGGGCTGCAATGCGCTGATCGCCGATCATGTCGAACCACAACGCCGGGCCCGGGCCATGGCCTCGCTGGGCGCGGCCAACGCCGTTGGCCTGGTCGTCGGCCCGGCGCTGGCGGCGCTGCTGGCGCGGCATAGCCTGAGCCTGCCCTTCCATATCATGTCGCTGCTGCCCGCCATTGCCTTCCTGGTGCTGCTGTTCACCCTGAAGCCACAGGTGCTGCACCACAGTCACGCACCCAGCCCGGTGCGGCTGAACGACCCGCGCCTGCGCCGGCCCCTGCTGGTGGCGTTCAGCGCCATGCTCAGCGTGACCGTCTCGCAGATCATCGTCGGTTTCTTTGCCCTGGACCGCTTGCAACTCGGCCCGGCCGAGGCGGCCCAGGCTGCCGGTATCGCCCTGACCACAGTCGGCGTTGCGCTGATACTCGCACAGGTGATACTGCGGCAACTGGAATGGCCACCCCTGAGGATGATCCGGGTAGGTGCAACGGTGTCGGCCCTGGGCTTTGCCTGCGGCTCGCTGGCCACCACGGCACCTTGGCTGTGGAGCTGTTATTTTATGGCGGCGGCGGGCATGGGCTTTGTCTTTCCTGCCTTTTCGGCCTTGGCAGCCAATGCCATGGAGGCTTCCGAGCAAGGCGCCACCGCCGGCTCCATTGGTGCTGCCCAAGGCATGGGCGCAGTCATCGGGCCATTGGCCGGCACCCTGATCTACGCCCTGGATCCGCGCTTGCCATTCCTCGCCGTGGCAGCGCTGTTGCTGCTGGTCGGGCTGTGGCCAATCCCGCGTGAACAGAGGGGTTGAGAAGCACAGCGCGCAAGCGCGCAGAGTGTGTTTTAATGCGCATCGCTCATTATTTTTAACACCTCTGATTACAAGGCGGCTATGGACACGGGGACGCGACTCAAACTGGTGCGTGAACGCAACAACCTCTCCCAACGGGAACTGGCCCGCCGCAGTGGGCTGACCAACTCGACGATCTCGCAGATCGAGCAGAACCGCGTCAGCCCTTCGGTCAGCTCCCTGAAAAAACTGCTCGAAGGCATTCCCATGAGCCTGGCGGAGTTTTTCAGCTTCGACGAGCCGGTGCGCGAAGAGCGCTACGTGTTCCGTGGCGGAGAACAGCCAGACCTGGGCCGCAACGGCCTGCGCATGCTGCTGGTTGGCGCCAGTGTCGAAGGGCGGCAGATGCGCATGCTGCGCGAACTGTATGCACCTGGTGCCGACTCGGGCGAGCCGATCGTGCATGCCGAGGGCGAAGAATGTGGCCTGGTGACCCGGGGCACGGTCGAGTTGTGGGTCGATGGCCAGGTCAGCGTGCTCAACTCGGGCGATGGCTACTACATCCCCACTACCCTGCCGCACAGTTTCAAGAACATCGGGCCGGACGAGGCCGAGATCATCAGCGCCAATACCCCGGCGAACTTCTGATCAGCGAGGCAGCCGTGCCCGTTGCAAGAGCAGCGTCATGCTGCTCCTGCAGGTACGTTGACCCTGTTCACCGGCAATACCCGCACTCGCTGTCGGTGCGCACGCGACATTCAGCCGGAGAGGCTGCGCGCGCCCTGAAGCAGCGCAGCCTCGACAAAGTCGAGGCGATCCTGGCCGAAGAACATCTCGTCGCCGACAAAGCAGGTGGGCGCGCCAAATACCCCTCGCGCCACAGCCGCGTCGGTCGCCTGCCTGAGCGCGGCTTTTACTTCGTCATCCGCCGCCAGCACGTGAAATGCCTGCGGGTCAAAGCCACCCAGGCCCAGTGTTTCGTCAAGTACGCCCGCGTCGCTCAGGTTGCGCTGCTGCGCAAACAGCCCCGTGAACAACACGTTCAGCAATGCCTCCAGACGCTCGGGTGAACGCATCTGCGTGCCCATCACGCCGCGCATCAGGGTCAAGGTATTGACCGGGAACCCCGGTGGCAGCCCATACGGCACGCCGTAGCGTGCAGCAAAGCGCGCCAGGTCGGTGAACAAATAGCGCCCTTTGGCCGGGATCATCGCCGGCGAAGCGTTACCCGTAGCCTGGAACACACCGCCCAGCAGCATTGGCCTGTAGCGCAACGTGGCACCCAGGCGGGCGCACAGCGCGGGCAGCTGGGTCCAGGCCAGGTAACTGGCCGGGCTGCCCAGGTCAAAATGGAAATCGACAGTCTTGTGCATGATCATGGTCCTTGCGGGGGCGATAGGGTTTACCAGCGTTCCATCCACGGGCGCAGGTCCAGTTCGAAGGTCCAGCTGTCGCGCGGCTGGGCGTGCAGGAACCAGTAGCTGTCGGCAATGTGTGCCGGATCAAGAATCCCATCCTGGTCCTTGAGGGCATAGCGCTCCGGGAAGCTGTCGCGGATGAAGGCGGTGTCGATGGCACCATCCACCACCACATGGGCGACATGGATGTTGCGCGGCCCCAACTCCCGCGCCATGCTCTGGGCCAGGGCGCGCAGCCCATGCTTGGCTCCGGCGAAGGCGGCAAAACCAGCCGCCCCCCGGGTACCAGCCGTGGCGCCGGTAAACAGCAGCGTGCCGCGCTCGCGCTGAACCATGCGCCGGGCCACCGCCTGCGCAGTAAGGAAGCCGGCGAAGCAGGCCATTTCCCAGATCTTGAAGTACTTGCGTGGGGTTTCCTCAAGAATGCCGCATGGCACATTGGCGCCGATATTGAAGACAAAAGCTTCGATTGGGCCGATATCGCGCTCGATGGTTTCGACAAGCTCGGCCACCTCTTCTTCCTTGCGAGCATCCGAAGCAAAACCATGGGCCTGGCCGCCAGCGGCGCGTATCTCTTCCAGCAACGGCTGCAGCTTTTCAGCCTGGCGCCGGGTTACGCAGGCGATATAGCCCTCACGCGCAAAACGCTTGGCAATCTCGCCGCCAGTGGCATCGCCCGCGCCAATCACCAGCACTACTTTTTGTTGTTCTGCCATGCCTGACTCCATTGGTGAACGATCGTTTAGTTAACGAACGCTATGTTATGATCGCAGTCACCGTCAAGCCCGCGCCCAGAGGCCAGTGAATGCGCTACTCCACCGAACACAAGCAGCAAACCCGCGAGCGGTTGCTGGCCAGCAGCGGTGCGCTGGCCAAGCGCGGGGGCTTCGCCAGCACCGGCGTGGCAGGGCTGATGAAAGCGATCGGCCTGACCGGCGGTGCTTTCTACAACCACTTCCCCTCCAAGGACGACCTGTTCACCGAGGTAGTACGCCAGGAGCTGTGCAACAGCCCGCTGGCGCGTCTCGCCAACGAGGGTGCCAGCCGCGAGCGCCTGGCCCGCTGCCTGCAGCAGTACCTGAGCCTGGCCCACCTGCACAACGCCGAGGGTGGCTGCCCGCTGCCACCACTGGGGGTTGAAATTGCCCGTGCCGACGCACCAGTGCGTGAAGTGGCCGAGCACTGGTTGCTGCAACTGCACCAGGCCTGGAGCACCACCCTGGAGGATGAACAACTGGCCTGGGTGCTGATCAGCCAGTGTGTCGGTGCATTGCTGGTCGGGCGCATGCTGGCCAGCGAAAGCGTGCAGGCACAGCTGCTCGGCGCTAGTCGCGGGTTTGTCGAGCGAGCGCTGCATGAAGCGGATTAGTGCTCTGCTGGGGTTGCTGGTGGTGCTGCCGGCACTTGCCGAACAAGCATGCCCGCCTGGGCAGTACCAAGTGTGTCTGATGGGCTGTTTTTGCGCCCCGATCGACCCTGGCCAGGCCGGGCAGATCCTCAAGGATGTCGAGGTCATGGCCTCTTCCAGCCTGAGCTACGCCCTGCGTCAGGCCCGCGACGAAGCTACGGCCAACGGCGTGCAGCCGATCCCGTTGCACATCCGCGCGCAGCTGGAACCCTGGTATGACTTTGCCGTACTCGATACGGCACGCTTTCGGGTGGGTGACGAGCAGCAGATGAGTGCCGCCAATGCACTGCTGCAAAACCCTGATGTGAATGCGGTGACATTGATCGACACCATCATCTTCCGCCGCGCCAGCGACGCCGAGGACAACGTGGCCTTGTGGGCGCACGAGCTCAAGCATGTCCAGCAGTATCAACAACTGGGGGTCGAGGAATTTGCCCGGCGCTATACCCGCAATTACGACGAGCTGGAGGGGCCGGCTTACAAAATCGAGGCCGAAGTGGCCAAGGTGTTGCGCGAGCGTGGTTCGGGGCAGGCCAGGTAATCTCGGCCATTGCGCGGCCCCTGTGTCGGAGCGGCCGCGCCACAGGCCGCGTGGGCATCAAGAGGCGGGCGAAGCCTCTTCGCTCACCTGCTCGCGGCTGGCATAACGCTGCGCCAGCACCGCGCAGACCATGAGCTGGATCTGGTGGAACAACATCAACGGCAGGATCATTGCGCCAATGCCACTGCCCACGAACAGTACCTGGGCCATTGGCACGCCCGTCGCCAGGCTCTTCTTGGAGCCGGCGAACAGGATGGTGATGCGGTCCTCAAGGTCGAAGCCCAGCGCTTTGCCCAGCAGGCGGGTCCCCCACAGCACCACCGCCAGCAGGATGCCGCACACCACGAACAACCCGGCCAGGTGCTGCGGCGAAACCGTGTGCCACAGCCCGGTAACCACTGCCTCGCTGAAGGCGGTATACACCACGAGCAAGATCGAACCCTGGTCGACCACCTTGAGCCAGCGGGCATTGCGCTTGACCCAGGCACCGATCCAGCGACGTGCGATCTGCCCTGCCACGAACGGTGCCAGCAGTTGCAAGGTGATCTTCAGTACTGCATCCAGGCCCGAGCCTGTATCACCACTGGCCCCCAGCAACATCATCACCAGCAGGGGGGTGAGGAAAATGCCCAGCAGGCTGGACGCCGCCGCACTGCAGATGGCTGCCGGCACGTTGCCGCGCGCCAGTGAGGTGAAAGCAATGGCCGACTGCACGGTGGCCGGCAAGGCACACAAGTACAGCACGCCGAGGTACAACTCGTTGCCCACCAGTGGCACGAACAACGGTTTGAACGCCATGCCCAGCAACGGGAACAGCACGAAGGTGCAAGAAAACACCAGCAGGTGCAGACGCCAGTGACCGGCGCCGGCAATGATTGCCTCACGCGACAGCTTGGCACCGTGCAGGAAGAACAGCAGGCCGATGGCGAGGTTGGTCAACCAGCCGAAATACACCGCGCCGTCGCCCGAGCAAGGCAGCACGGTCGCAATCAAGACCACCCCGAGCAAGGCCAAGGTGAAATTGTCGAATAACATGCGCAAATACTTCATCACAGTTTCCGTCTTGTCATTGTCCAGGCGCAGACGATAAGGTTTTCGGCTTTTCGGCGCTAACGCCGGAACCCCCACGGGTATCGCTCAACGGACACGTTCCACACAAGGACCCCACCCATGCTCCGCCCTCGCCTGGCTGCAGTTGCAGCCGCCATCACGCTCACATTGGGCCATGCCAACGCCCGTGCCGACGACCAATTGCAAGCCAAGGTCGACCAGATCATCCGCCCGCTGATGCAGGAACAGGGCATCACCGGCATGGCCGTGGCCATCTATGCCCACGATCACGCGCACTACTTCAGCTATGGCGTGGCCAGCAAGGCCGACAACGTGCCGGTAAGCCGTGACACGCTGTTCGAGATCGGTTCGCTGAGCAAGACTTACACCGCCACGCTAGCCGCACTGGCCAGCGCCGAAGGCAAGCTGGACCTTGCAGCCCCGGCCAAGCGCTATCACCCTGCACTGGCCGGCACGCCAATCGGCGATGCGACCGTACTGGAACTGGGCGCCTACAGCGCTGACTGCCTGCCGCTGCAGTTCCCGGATGAGGTACAGACCCCGCAGCAAGTGGTCGATTTCTTCCGCCACTGGCAACCGCGCGCCAAACCCGGCACCCAGCGCTGCTACTCCAACCCCAGCCTAGGGCTGTTCGGTGACTTGGCAGCCCGCGCTCAGCACCAACCGTTTTCCACGCTGATGGCTGAGCAGCTGCTGGCGCAAATGGGCCTTGAAAACACCTACCTGCAGGTCCCGGCCAGTGCCCAGGGGCTGTATGCCCAGGGCTACGACGCCGCCGACAAGCCTGTGCGTGTCGGCCCAGGCCCTTATGCCGACGAGGCCTACGGCATCAAGACCAGCGCCAGCGACCTGCTGCGCTACGTGCGCCTGCACATGCAACCGCAGGGCCTGCCACCGACACTGGTGAAAGCCACGGCCATCACCCAGCAAGGCTATTTCCAGGTCGGCGCCATGACTCAAGGCCTGGGCTGGGAGCGCTACCCCTACCCGGTCGCGCTGAACACGCTGGTCGATGGCAACAGCGCGCGCCTGATCCGTGAGCCGCAGGCAACCACCCGCCTGCAACCTGCCCTGCCGCCGCAGGCAGCAGCCTGGTACAACAAGACCGGATCAACCAATGGCTTTGGCGTCTACGCCGCATTCGTGCCCGCCGAACAGCTGGCGGTAGTGCTGCTGGCCAATCGAAACTACCCCAACGAAGCCCGGGTGCGCGCGGCCTTCGACATCCTCTCCGGCCTGTAGTGCTCAGCCTGATTGTCGAACAAAACGACACGATGTAGTGCATTAAAATATTCACTACAAAATGGTTGACGCCATTCATCGCCCTTGTGCATGATGAAGCCGTCTCCCCGATCGGGAGCGGTGGCAAGGGTGTTCCAGACGGCCTGCGCGGTAACGCAGGCCGTCCGTGGAGAGGGAAACTGTCCAAAAGGCAGCGTGAGAAAGCCCCTGTTGCGATGCTGCTGTAGCAGCCTTGGTAGTGCGCTACACCGTGGTGGCGCCAACTGTGAAAATCACCTACGAATGGGTAATGGGGGCTTTATGATGAACTTGAACAACAATCCGACTATCGACCAATTGGCCCAGCTGTTCGCCGTACGCAAGGACAGCCTTGACGACCACCTGCTGTGGGTCAGCCAAACCGGGGAAGTGCGTCTCGATCGCCTGCCACCGAACACCGTCGAAGATGAATTTGAAGAGCACCTGCCTAGCATGCGTGCACGCTTCAAGGTCTACCGCCGTGGCCAGGGCTACGTCGGCAAGAAGGCAGCAGCCGACACCGAATTCGTTGGCCGCGTGCTGCAGACCCTGCAACAAGAATGGCCCGCTGCCCGTGAGCAGCAGGCAGTCAAGGTGATCGAACCGCTGAATTGAGGGTTCGCACCCTTCCCAGAGCCCGGCCCGCATAGGCCGGGCTTTTTCATGCCTGGCGCCGCTGCGGGCGGTTTTCCGGCAGGGGCAATGCGCCCGTTGCCATCGCCCGGGCGCGGTCGACACCCCAGACCAAGGCGCGAGTCATGGTCTCGCCAGGCCGTGCAGGGTAATACTCTTCCAGCAATGCCCGCCCATCCCCGGCATACAACCCCAGGAATAGCTCCGTTGCCCCCAGGCGCGACAAGCGCACCTGCACATCGAGTGTGGTGCCATCGCTGAGTGCTTCATCGTGGCTGCGGCTGTGCAGCTGGGCATCAGCCCACTGCCAATAGGTCTCTTCCCTGACTCGCATGAGCGTTCAATCCTCCGTCGCTGGAATGCCGCATCAGAAAAGCACAGCCGTGACCATCCGGCGAGCGCTACCCGGCATTACCATGAGGCGGATCAACGAATGGCAACAAAAACCCCGCCATTGGGCGGGGTCAGGTTGGGGCGGGATTACTTCTTCAACGGTACCCGCGGCATGAAGCGGCCTTTTTTGCTGCGCTGCAGGTGTGCAGGCTGGAGCTGTTCGGAATCATCCAGCGTCATGTGGGCGAAACCCAGGCGGAATGCCGCCTGGCCGCAACGCACCTGGCTGTTGATCGGGAACGCGTCGTTCAGGTCTTCGAAAAAGGATTCGCTCATGCCCTGTCTCCCTCCAGTGGCGGTCGCGCCGACAACCAGAAAAGTTGCCCAGTGAACGCGGCCTGTGAAAATGAGACTAGCTGGTCATTTGCGGACTGCCTGGACGATGATCCTGCAGCCGACCAGTGGCAGATGGCTCTATTTCAAGCGTACTGCCGTACCAGTGGCAAAAACCACGACCATGCCGCCCTGTACCGACGGCATGCTTATCTCGAAATCCACACCCACTACCGCATCGGCTTGCAACTGCCGTGCCCGCGCCTTGAGTTCTTCGGTTGCCTGCTCGCGGGCTTCGCGCAATGCGCTTTCCAGGGTTTGCGAACGGCCGCCGAAAACATCCCGAAACCGTGTGAAGAAATCGCGCACGAAGTTGATGCCCTGCACCGATTCGGAGCTGACCACACCCAGGTATTCGGCAATAGGGCGGCCTTCGAGCTGGCTGGTGGTGGAAATGATCATGGGTAGGCTCCGTTGCCTGGCAAAAGAGGCTGATTCTAACAGAGCGCATGACTCAGGCAGTGATGCCTCCAACTGTGGGGCGGGCATGCCCGCGAAGCCAACACCGCGTTGTTCGGCACGGGTTCGCCCGCCCTCACGGCCGTTGGATATCCTGCAACTCAGGCGCTGGCCGCCCGCAACCGCTGGCCAATGCGCGCCCCGAACACGTTCACCAGCAACCCGGCCATCACCAGCAAGGCCCCCCAGCCCTGGGTCGCTGTCAGGCGTTCGCCCAGTAGCAAAGCCGACGAGCTCAAGCCAATCACCGGCACCAGCAGCGAGAATGGCGCCACCTTGCCCGCCGGGTGGCGCGACAGCAGCTTGCTCCACAGGCTGTAGCCCAGCATGGTGGCGACGAAGGCCAGGTACGCCAGGGCCAGCACTGAACTCCAGCTGATATTGGCCAAGGCGTGGCCAATCCGCTCGGGCCCTTCCAGCCACCAGGACAACACCAGGAACGGCAGTGGCGGAATCAGCCCGCCCCAAATCACCAGCGCCACCAGGTCGACCGAGCCGAAGCGCCGGGTAATGATGTTGCCCAGCCCCCACATGGCGCCGCCACACAGTGTCAGCAACAGCGCCAGCATCGGTACATGGCCACCGTCTTCACTGCCGATCAGCGCCAAGCCACTGGCCGCCACCAACAGCCCAAGCACGCTGGCCAGGCGCAACCGCTCACCAAGGAACAACGCGGCAAAGCCGAGGGTGAAGAAGGCCTGCGACTGCAGGATCAGCGAAGCCAACCCCGGCGGCATGCCGCTGTACATGGCTTGGAACAGGAACGCGAACTGCCCCAGCGAGATGGTCGCACCGTAGGCGATCAGCCAGCGCCAGGGCAGCTTGGGCCGCTTGACCAGCAGGATGGCCGGAAACGCCACCAACAAGAAACGCAATGCCCCCAGCAGCATCGGCGGCAACCCATCGAGGCCAACCTTGATGACTACAAAGTTGACTCCCCAGGCGACAATCACCACCAGGGCGATAAGCAGGTCCTTGAGCGGCATTGCGACTTCCTTCTTCAGGCGTTTCTGGACATATTTCGTTACAGCATAAGGCTATTCCTTTATTGAGGACCAGCACAGTTATGGCCAAGGGTTGCGCAACAGTGACTGTGCCGCCCTACCCCGCCGCCTAACCGCATCGCCAGCTTCAGGCCGCCGCAAACAGCTCGTTGGCAATCTGCGCCTGTGCAGCATCAATCGCCTGGGTGCGCTGCTCCGGGCCGTACGCCAGACCATGGGCGCGGACGATTTCCAGCTCGGTTACGCCAATGAAACCCAGGAACACTTTCAGGAAGTCTTCATGCCCGGCGCCTGTTGGCTGGCCGGCGTGCAGGCCACCAGCGGTGGAAACCAGCACCACTTTCTTGTTGCCGCACAGGCCTTCCGGGCCGGCTTCGGTGTAGCGGAAGGTCTTGCCGGCGACGGCCACGCGGTCGATCCAGGCCTTGAGCTGGGTCGGCACGGTGAAGTTGTACATTGGCGCACCGATCACCACCGCATCAGCCGCCAGGAACTCTTCCAAGGTCTCGGCGCTCAGCTTGGCTTCAAAGGCCTGAGCGGCGTCACGCATGTCTTCCGGCGTACCTGCAGCTACCAGGGTGGCGGCAGAGAAGTGGGCGATGGCGTCGGCGGCCAGGTCACGGTACACCACCTCGACGCTTGGGTCGGCGGTTTTCCAGGCTTCAACCACTTCACGGCTCAGCTGGCGGGAGGCGGAATTGTCGCCCAGGATGCTCGAATCGATGTGCAACAGTTTCATAGGACTCTCCTGTGATTGAAGACCGCATCTGTGGGCGATCACGTTGCAGAGAATCCTACCGGGATGATTAATAACTGATAAGGCAGTAAAAATGCGCTAGTTTGTCCCACAGATAGAACAGTGAGACATTCCCATGCAAGACCCCAGCGCTTTGAGGGGAATGCCAGTTCAACGCATGAAAAGGGTCCAAATGCTCTGCGCTTCTCCTTGCTAGAGGCCGCTCAGGCAAGGGACTGATGAAAAAATCTCATGAACCCATGCCAATTTAACCGTCTAGTCCCCACTCGTTAGCTCGCTTACTGTTCTCCCAACACCAAATGTCGGGAGAACCAAATGCACAAGCGCACACTCGGAAACAGCTCACTCGAAGTGTCAGCCCTGGGTTTCGGTTGCATGGGACTGAGCCATGGCTACGGCCCGGCGACTGACACAACACAAGCCATTGCACTGATCCGATCGGCGGTTGACCGAGGCGTCACGCTCTTCGATACCGCCGAGGTTTACGGCCCTTACCTGAACGAACAAGTGGTAGGCGAGGCGCTCGCCCCGGTGCGCGATCAAGTGGTCATCGCCACCAAGTTCGGCTTCACCTTCGGCGACGACAACAAACAGCAAATTCTCAACAGCCGCCCTGAGCATATCCGGTTCGCAGTCGAGGGGTCGCTGCGTCGACTGAAGACCGATTACATCGATCTGCTTTACCAGCACCGCGTTGATCCGGATGTGCCGATCGAGGACGTCGCCGGGGTGGTGAAGGACTTGATTGGCGAAGGCAAGGTGAAGCACTTCGGCCTGTCGGAGGCCGGTGCGCAGACCATCCGCCGTGCGCACGCGGTACAGCCGGTCACAGCGTTGCAAAGCGAATACTCGCTGTGGTGGCGCGAGCCTGAGCAGGAAGTCCTGCCGACGCTTTGGGAGTTGGGCATCGGCCTCGTGCCGTTCAGCCCATTGGGCAAAGGTTTTCTCACCGGCACGGTGTCGGCGCAGGCTACTTACGGCAGCGACGATTTCCGCAGCATCGTCCCGCGCTTCAGCCAGTCGGCGCTGCAAGCCAATCAGGGCCTGGTGGTGTTGATCCGTCAGATCGCCGCACAGAAACACGCCACCCCCGCCCAGATCGCGCTGGCATGGCTGCTCGCGCAGGCGCCGTGGATTGTGCCGATTCCGGGGACGACCAAACTGCATCGACTGGAAGAAAACCTCGGCGGCGCAGACATCACGCTCGACGCCCTCGAATTGAAGGCAATTGATACAGCGTTGGCGCAGATACGCATCGAAGGCGAGCGTTATCCCGAGGCCCTCAAAGCGCGGGTCGGTCGATGAGCAACGATCACGATCCGCTGCGGCGCACGGTGATCGCCGCACTGGCGAGCGCCCCGCTGCTGTCTCTCGCCGACACGCAAGGCGCCAGTGAAGCACCGCGCTCAGGCTCGCACATTCTGGTCGCATACTTCTCGCGCTCGGGCAACACCCGCGTGGTCGCCGGGCTGATCCAGCGTGGGCTGGGTGCCGATCTCTTCGAGATTCGCCCGGCCCATGCCTACCCCGAGGACTATCTGCAAACCGTCGAGCAGGCGCGTCAGGAGCGTGACAGCGGCTTCGAGCCCAAGCTGCAAAACAAGGTTCACGCCCTCAGCGACTACGACACGATCTATCTTGGTTTTCCGATCTGGGGGGAAACCGCACCGCCGATTGTGCGCGCTTTTCTCAGCGCCCACGACCTGACCGGCAAAACCCTTATCCCCTTCAATACCCACGGTGGTTATGGCTTGGGCAACAGCCGCAGCGTGCTGGTCGAGCACGCGCCGAAGGCAAAGGTTCTGCAAGGCTTTGTGATGGAGAGTGAGCAGGAGCGCAAGACCATGGAGCGCGTGAACGGCTGGCTTAGCGATCATCCCCTCACGCGTTAATCGAATTCTGTACGGAGTGACATCATGAAAGTCCGCACGTTGGGCAATGGCCTGGAAGTGTCCGCACTGGGCCTTGGCTGCATGAGCATGACCTCGGCCTATGGGCCGGCTGCCGACAAAGCCGGCATGATCAAGCTGATTCGTTCGGCCCACGAGCAAGGCATCACTTTGTTCGACACCGCCGAAGCGTATGGCCCGTTCGCCAATGAAGAACTGCTGGGCGAGGCCTTGCAGCCGATCCGTGAGCAGGTCGTCATCGCCACCAAGTTCGGCTTCGATATCGACCTGATCACCGGCGCACGCGGCGGTGGAACCAACAGCCGCCCGGAACATATACGCGCCGTGGCCGAGGCGTCGTTGAAGCGTCTGCGCACCGATTGCATCGACCTGTTCTATCAGCACCGCGTTGATCCGCAGGTGCCCATCGAAGACGTCGCCGGCACGGTCAAGGAGCTGATCGCTGAGGGCAAGGTCAAGCATTTCGGCCTATCTGAGGCGGGTGTGCAAACCATCCGCCGGGCGCACGCGGTGCAAGCGGTCACGGCAGTGCAGAGCGAATATTCGCTGTTCTGGCGAGGCCCGGAGTTGGAGCTGCTGGCAGTGCTGGAAGAACTGGGAATCGGTTTCGTACCGTTCAGCCCCCTCGGAGCCGGTTTCCTCACCGGTCAGATCGATGAGCACACGCAGTTCGACGCCAGCGATTTCCGCAACTTCGTCCCGCGTTTTTCCCCTGAAGCGCGCAAGGCCAATCTGGCATTGGTCGCGGTGGTGAAAGCCGTCGCGCAACGCAAACACGCCACGCCGGCGCAGGTGGCGCTGGCCTGGTTGCTCGCACAGAAACCGTGGATTGTGCCGATCCCAGGCACGACCAAACCCCATCGACTGGAAGAGAACCTGGGCGCAGTCGAACTGCAATTGACCGGTGACGATTTGCACGAGATCAACCAACAGATGGCGCAGATTCAGGTGCACGGTGAACGCCTGCCGGAATCGGCACTGAAGATGACCGGACTCTAGATCTGCCAAAGCGCGCACGCTTTGCGTCGCAACTTTCACGTTTGACCGGAGTTGACCCGATGAACCGATTGATCGCACCACTCGTTGCTGTGTCATTCATGGCCGCCGAATCCCAGGCCGCCAGCGAAATACGCGTTACACCGAACGGCTCGCAGCCCTCGGTCAAGGGCGCGGCGCAAAACTTTACCGGCGCGGTGCGCGTTGATGGCCTGTTCAACGGTGAGGCGCCGGCGCGCATCGGCGGCGGCACTGTGACCTTCGAGCCCGGCGCACGCACGGCTTGGCACACCCACCCACTGGGGCAAACGCTGATCGTCACCGCAGGCGTTGGCTACGTGCAGCAAGAGGGCGGCCCCCGACAGGAAATACGGCCGGGCGACACTGTCTGGATTCCGCCGCACATCCGTCACTGGCATGGCGCCACGGCCAGTAACGGCATGACCCACATCGCCATCGCTGAAGCCGAAAATGGCAAGACCGTCGACTGGGCGGAACAAGTCTCGGAGGCGCAATACGCCGGCCAATGAAGTTACGGAATGTGTCGAAGTTACTCGCCCGACTCCTTTTTCCCAAACCGTCATCCGCCCTACAGGCCCCGCATCAGCGGGGTCGCGCCGGATTTTCAGCGGTTATGGCAATGCCGACTCATGAGTTCTGCTCAGAAGTCCATGCGCAATTTCGGGGTTAATCGACACAACCATCCTCCGTACGATCCAGCGACACCCCGGTGACCCGCACTGGATGGAGCCTTTCACGATGACCATTGACGCACGCAACAACGCTACCCTCCCCACACTCATGGCGCTTTGTCTGGGCATCGGGGCGATGTTCGGCGTTACCACTCAAGCCACCGAGGCATCGCCGACCATGGCCAGCAAGCCCGCCAGCGCAGCCACCTTGTCGCGCCAACAACAAACGATCCCTCTGATCGCCGCGTTCATGGCGACCAGCGACATGCCCAACCTCAACACCGCGCTCAATCAAGGGCTCGATGCCGGCCTGACCATCAGCGAAACCCGGGAAATTCTGGTGCAGCTCTACGCCTATGTGGGCTTCCCGCGCAGCCTTAACGCCTTGAATGAACTGATGGCCGTGGTGCAGGCGCGCAAACAGCGCGGTATCGAAGACGCGCCGGGGCAGGAGCCGAGCCGGGCGATTCCGATTGGGGATGAGCTGCTGGCCGCCGGCACCGCAAATCAAACCCGGATCTCCGGCGCCCCGGTCACAGGCCCGGTGTTCGAGTTCGCTCCAGTGATCAACCGGTTCCTGCAAACCCACCTGTTCGGCGATATCTTCGAGCGCGACAACCTCGACTGGCAAAGCCGCGAACTGGCGACCGTCGGGGCGCTGGCGGCAACGCCAGGAGTCGAGCCGCAATTGCGCTCGCACATGGCGGCGAGCTTGCGCGTCGGTCTGAGCACGGCACAGTTGCTCGAGGTCACGGAGCTGCTGAAAAAGCACGGCGATGTGCATACGGCTGAACGTGCCAATAACGCATTGGCCCAGGCCCTCGCGGCTTCGGGGAAATGACATGAATTCTGCAAAGTACCTGCTGAGCATCACGCTGTTGAGCCTGTTGGCGGCCTGCGCAAACCACCCCGATGGCTCGCTGCTCATTCAACAACAAGGCAGCTTCGCCGCCGGCGGAACGGTGACCACTGCACCGGGCACCTTCAACCCGCACCAACCGATGACGCCCAACGGCCAGACCTACCACGGTGACCACGTCTATGCCTTCTATCAAATCCCGGTGGATGCGCGAAAACTGCCCATCGTCATGTGGCACGGTGCGGGTCAGTTTTCCAAGACCTGGGAAACCACCGCCGATGGTCGCGAGGGCTTTCAGAACATCTTCCTGCGCCGCCATTACGGCGTCTATCTGGTTGATCAGCCCCGGCGTGGCGATGCCGGGCGCAGCATGGTCGAGACCACAATCAAGCCTGTGCCTGACGAACAACTGTGGTTCAACCAGTTCCGCATCGGCTTGTGGCCCAACTACTTCAACGGCGTGCAAGTGGCACAGGATGCACAGACCCGCGAGCAGTTTTTCCGGGCGATGACGCCGAATACCGGGCCGTTCGACATGGGCGTGGTCTCTGATGGCGTGTCAGCACTGTTCGACAAAATCGGCCCGGGGATTTTATTCACCCATTCGCAAGGTGGCGGGCCGGGCTGGTTGACGGCGATCAAGAACGACAAAGTAAAAGCCATTGTGGCGTTCGAGCCAGGCAGCAGCTTCGTATTCGCTCAAGGTGAGGTCCCTCCGCCAATTCCCAGCGCGTTCGACACAGTACAAGGCGCGGCCGTGCCGATGGAGCAATTCATGGCCCTCACGCGCATTCCGATTCTGATCCTTTACGGCGACAACATCCCGGAGCAGGCGGTCGACCTGCCCGCTCAGGACAGTTGGCGCGCACGCTTGAAAATGGCCCGGCTCTGGCGTGACGCGGTCAATCGCCACGGCGGTGATGTGCAACTGATCCACCTGCCGGAGATCGGCATTCATGGCAATACCCACTTCCCCATGTCGGATCTGAACAACGTGCAGATCGCTGACCTGGTCGCGCAATTCCTCCAAGAAAACCAGCTGGACTGACCCAAATACTTTTGCAACTGCCGCCCTTTTGATTGCTCAGGAGCTTCAGGTGAAAAACACACTCAAGGCCACGTTTATGTCGGCATTGGTTGGCCTCTCAGCGGGCGAAGCCTTGGCCGCCGATTACAAAAAGAACCCGTTCACCCTCGCCTACGACGGCGCGATCAGCAAGAACGAACCGGGCAAGGTCAACATCCATCCGGTCAGCTACAAGCTCAACGGTCTGGCTATCGCCGCCAACGTATACACCCCGGCTAACTATGACGCGAAAAAGACCTACCCGACCGTGGTCGTTGCACACCCCAATGGTGGCGTGAAAGAACAAGTCGCCGGCCTGTACGCCCAACGCCTGGCCGAACAGGGCTACATCACCATCACGGCCGATGCGGCGTATCAGGGTGCCAGCGGTGGTCAGCCGCGCAGCATCGATAAACCGGCCTATCGCATCGAAGATATTCATGGCATGGCCGACTTCATCAGCCAGTTTGCCGGCGTCGATGACAAGCGCATGGGCCTGCTCGGCATTTGTGGTGGCGGTGGCTATTCGTTGGCGGCAGCGCAAACCGACAAACGCTTCAAATCGTTGGCAACACTGAGCATGTTCAACTCAGGCAGGGTACGTCGCAACGGCTACAACGACTCGCAAATGGACAGCATTCAGCAACGCCTGCAACAGGCGTCAGCAGCCCGCGCGCAAGAGGCGGCCGGCGGCGCGGTGCTGTACTCCGGCGATGCCAACCTCACCGACGAGCAGATTGCCAAAATGCCCTTCGAGCTGTATCGCCAAGGTTATGAGTACTACTGGAAGACCCACGCGCACCCGAACTCGACCTTCAAATACACCACCAGCAGCCTGATCGACTTGATGCGTTTCGACGCCACTGACCATATCGAGTTGATCAACCAACCGTTGCTGATGATCGCCGGCAGCAAGGCCGACAGCCTGTACATGACACAGGACGCTCTCCCCAAAGCCACCGGCACCTCCGACAAGGAAGTGTTTATCCTCGACGGCGCGACGCACATCGAAACCTACTGGGTGCCGCGTTATGTCGACGCCGCAATTGGCAAACTGACCGCGTTTTACGCCCGCACCTTGTAACCAGCTCTATTGAGGGGTCGCGCATTCGTGTGCAACCTGCTTTCATGGATTAATCCCGCGCCCCTCATGAGAGGTTCTCATCAATGTCCCGCGCCAATCTGAACGACCTACAAGCCTTCGTGGTCATCACCCGCGAAGGCAGTTTCACCCGCGCGGCCGCACAGCTTGGCGTTTCGCAGTCGGCGCTGAGCCACACCATGCGCGCACTGGAAAGCCGATTGGGCGTGCGCCTGCTGACACGTACCACCCGCAGCGTTTCGCCGACCGAGGCGGGTCAGCGGCTGTATCAATCGATGGCGCCGCGGTTCGATGAGATCGAATTCGAACTGGCCGCAGTCAGCGAGTTTCGTGACACCCCGGCAGGCAATGTGCGGATTCAAGCCTCTGAGCATGCCGCCAACAACATTCTGTGGCCCAAGCTTTTAAAAGTGCTTCCCGACTACCCGGACATCAAAGTCGAAATCACTGTCGACTACGCCCTGTCCGACATCGTCGCGCAACGCTATGACGCCGGTGTACGCCTGGGAGATCAGGTGGCCAAGGACATGATCGCCGTTCCTATCGGCCCCCCCTTGCGCATCGCGGTCGTGGGCTCACCCGAGTATTTCAAGCAGCGGCCGGTGCCGAAGGAGCCTGGTGATCTGGCTGCGCAAAATTGCATCAATCTGCGCCTGCCCACCCATGGCAGCCTGATGCAATGGGACTTTGAAAAGGATGGTCACGAACTGAAGGCCCGTGTCGAAGGGCAATGGACATTCAACAGCAGCCTGCCGATCCTGCGTGCGGCCGTTGCGGGATGTGGCTTGGGTTTCCTGCCGGAGGACATGGTAGCGAAGGAGCTAGCTGACGGTCGCCTTGTGCGGGTGTTGGAAGATTGGTGCCAACCGTTTGCCGGTTACCATCTCTACTACCCCAATCGCCGTGAACATTCATCGGCGTTTGGCGTTGTTGTTGAAGCGTTACTCTACAAGCACTGAGCCAACGATCTTCAAGGCGCCTGGATTTTACCCGCTTTACCTACCCGCAAATATGCAGACGCTACAGAATTGGTATTCGCTGGGCGATCCGGCGAATGGAAGACGTGTTGCATGAGATCGACTCGGTGCCCCCGTTTGCTCGACCGACGCTCCGCGCGCCGATCCCCGAAGGCACGGCCACCACGACTTTCCGGGGCTTGCTGGGGAAGCACCTATTGGCGTCGGGCATACTGGGAAACCTCGGTACCTACCTGCGCGACAGGGCCTGTCGCTGCGTAGAGGTACGCTTGTCGATGCCAGCATCATCCAGATGCCCGGTTCGACCACCCAGCGAAATCGGGCATAATTGGCGCACTCCATGCCTTTATCCTACTTCATAAGGTCGTTCGAAAGTGCCTATTGGTGATCCCCGAAATTTGAGCGATCTTTTTTATTTCGCAAAGGTCGTGGAGGCCGGCGGCTTCGCTGCAGCAGGTCGCCTGCTTGGCATTCCGAAATCCAGGCTATCCCGACGTATTGCAGAATTGGAGCAACGGATAAACGCTCGCCTCCTTCAACGAACCACACGCAAACTGCAGCTCACCGCCCTCGGTGAGCGCTACCTTCGCCACTGCCAGGCAATGCTGCTGGAAGCGGAGCAAGCCGATGAGGTGATTGCTAGCGCAACCAGCGAGCCCAGAGGCCCCCTCAGGGTCAGCAGCCCGGTCGGGCTAGCAAATCAATTTCTCAACCCGTTGGTTCGTGATTTCCTGGCGCAGTACCCTCACGTCCAGCTCGACCTGCTGCTGGTCAATAGGCGTGTTGATTTGATCAATGAAGGCATTGATGTAGCGCTTCGCGTTCGCGAAGTAGAGGATGAAGAGCCAAACCTTGTCACTAAGCGCTTGCGCGAGGCCCGGACAGAGGTTGTTGCTTCGCCGGACTTTCTCGCCGCTCACCCGATATCCCATCCTGGAGAACTCATGGGTCTTCACTTTCTGGGGGCTCTAGACTCTGATCGGCTAGCCAGATTGCGATTGTTCAACGAAGCGGGTGAGCGTTTCGAGATCGCCATGGCTGCCCGTCTGGGGGTGGAAGACTTCATCATGCGCAAAGAAGCAGCGTTGGCGGGCCTGGGCTTCACCGTTTTGCCATTAATGCATTGTGAACGCGAGCTTGCCAGTGGCGAGCTTGTTCGCATGCTCCCTAATTGGCGGTGTGCCCCTGCGTGGCTCCAGGCAGTCTATCCCCACAGGCGTGGTGTGTTGCCGGCTGTCAGGGCTTGGCTGGATCACTTGGCCCACGCGTTTGATCGTTGTGGTGACCAGCCGCTGTAAGTAGCGCCCTTTCCGTCAGCAATCCAATGTTCATTGGTGATTTCGTAGTACGTAACACAACTGTACTGGTCGGCCTGGCGTTTACTGCGCTGCCCAGCTGGCGGGCTCGTTTGAAGCGTGTGGAGAACGGTATGTCTGAAAGGAAGATGAGCGAGGCTCAGGTGGCGGCGTTTTGCCTGGGCCTGCCGGGGGCGCGAGAAGACTACAAATGGGGCGGCATCCGGGTGTTCTCGGTAGCCGGCAACAAGATGTTCGCGGTGCTCGACCTGGCGGGTGCGGGGTTGTCGTTCAAGGTGGCCGATGAACTGTTTCTCGGCTATTGCGACCGCCCAGGGGTGCGGCCAGCGCCATATCTGGCGCGGGCGCGGTGGATCAGCATGGCGCTGCCCTACCCCATGGGCCGTGATGAGCTGTGCGATTTGCTGCAGCGTTCACACCAGCTGGTGGTGCGGCGGCTGCCCAAGCGCGCGCAGGTGGGGTTGTTGATATGACGCCACCTGGACAAGCCTACGAAGACGCCGGGGCAGCCACGCCTCAACCAACAGGCAGATAGCGCCCATCAAAAAACAGCCAGTCCGCCCAGAACACCTGATGCACCAGCACGATCACCCAGAACACCAGCTGGTACGAAACCTTGCGCGTCTTGTGCCGGAACAGTTGCTGTGCCAGCAACGCCCCGGGCCATCCGCCCAGCAGTTCACTGGCATGCAGCACTTTCTCGGGTGTCCGCCAGGCCTGGGTACGCGCCTGCTGCTTGTCCTGCCAATACAGCAACAGGCTGATCAGGCTCATGACCGGGTACAGGGCCAGCGGCCACCAGGCCTGGTCATTCCAGGCCATGCGCGCCGCCCCCAGGCCCGGTAACAGGCACAACACAACCAACACCAGCAGCTTCAGGCGCGCATTCTGCACCCCAGCAACCCTTTGCCCCCGCAGCGCCTCAGCCATGTGCGGTCGACCAATCAACCCAACCAAACTGCCAGGTCGCCAGGATCAACAGGCCGAACACGATGCGATACCACGCAAACGCCGCATAGCTGTGGTTGGCAATGAACTTGAGCAGCGCCCGTACCGCGATCATGGCGAAGATGAACGAGGTCACAAAACCAATCGCGAACACTGGCAGGTCAGCGGGCTGGAACAAGTCACGGTACTTGTAGCCTGAATAGACCGCTGCACCGACCATGGTCGGCATCGCCAGAAAGAACGAAAACTCGGTCGCCGCCTTGCGCGACAGGCCAAACAGCAGGCCGCCGATGATGGTCGAACCGGAACGCGAAGTGCCCGGGATCATCGCCAGGCACTGGATGAAACCGATCTTCAGGGCATGGCTCCAGCGCATCTCGTCCACGTGGTCAACCTGCACGCGATGGTCGCGGCGCTCGGCCCAGAGCATGATCACACCGCCCACTACCAACGCAGCCGCGACGGTGATCGGGTTGAACAGGTACTCATGAATCAGGTCGGCGAACAGCACACCCAGCACCACGGCCGGCATGAACGCCAACAGCAGGTTGCCGGTGAAACGCCGCGCTGAGGGCTGGCTGGTCAGGCCGAAAACCACTTCGAGAATCTTGCTGCGGAACTCCCATACCACCGCCAGGATCGCCGCCAGCTGAATGATGATGTTGAAAGCCATGGCCCGTTCGCCGCCAAAACCGATCAGGTCAGCGACGATGATCTGGTGGCCTGTACTGGAGATCGGCAGAAACTCCGTCAACCCTTCCACCACGCCCAAGATGATTGCCTGGAAGGCAGTCCAAAAATCCATCATTCCCCCGATGGAGCGCTGCGCGTCGCAGGCCCCTTGTTCTTGATTTGCTTGTGATTGCCGCACGCGGCCCGGCTGTTTTACAGCGACTGTTGGGACCAATGCCAGTGGAAAAGTTCACGCCCGCTAAAGGTTTCATCCAGCGCGGCCGAAATGCTAACAGAGCGCCTTTGCAATCGGCTTGTTCGACCCTGCTGCAGACTGCCACGAAGATAGCACTTAGCCATTAGTCTGGTGGGCCCTGGGTGCAAAGCATGCTTGGATGCATCTGAATAACAAGAACAATGCGGGAGCTCCTGGATGAAGACTCTGAGATCAATGTCGATCAGCCGTCGCCTGTGGCTGATCCTCGTGGTGGCGGTAGCCATGCTGGTGGTGTTGGGGCTGCTGATGCTGCGCCAGATCCACGGTGACCTGTACCAGGCCAAGGCGGAAAAAACCCGCCACGTGGTACAGACCGCTGCGGGTGTGTTGGCCTACTACCAGGGCCTGGAGGCGGCCGGCACGCTCAGCCGCGAAGCCGCCCAGCAGCAGGCGCTGCAGGTAGTGCGCGCGCTGCGCTACGACCACGACGACTACTTCTGGATCAACGACCTGGGGCCGAGGATGATCATGCATCCGGCCAACCCCAAGCTTGACGGCCAGGACCTGTCGGCCATCCGCGACCCCGACGGCTTTGCCGTTTTCAACGAAATGGTCGCCCTGGCCCGCCAGCAGGATGCCGGCCCGGTCAATTATCGCTGGCCCAAGCCCGGCGCCAGCGAACCGGTGGCGAAGACCTCCTATATACAGCTGTTCAAACCGTGGGGCTGGATCATCGGTTCGGGCGTATACGTCGATGATGTGCAGGCAGAATTCGCCCGCCAGCTGCGTGATGTCTCGCTGGTGGGCGTGGGCATTGCCCTGCTGATGGCGCTGGTGGTCATGCTGATTGCTCGCAGCATCGCCCGCCCCTTGCAGGAGGCGGTGCAAGCCATGGGCAACATCGCCAGTGGCGAGAGCGACCTGACCCGGCGCCTGGACACCCATGGCCATGACGAAATCAGCCAACTGGGCGAACACTTCAACCGCTTCAACGGCAAGCTTCAAGGCGTAGTTGGCCAGTTGCAGGGGGCCGCCCACGCGCTGGCCCAGTCTGCCGGGCATGTCGGCGACAACGCCGGTGCCGCCCAACAGCACAGCGCCCGGCAATCACTGCAGATGGACCAGGTGGCCACGGCAGTCAATGAAGTGACCTATGCGGTGCAGGACGTGGCCAAGACGGCCGAACAGGCTGCCGGTGAAATGCGCACCGCACAGCAGCAGGTAACGCACGGCCAGCAGGCCATCCACGGCAGCCTGGCGCAGATCGACCGCCTTTCGCTGACCATCGACCAGGCCGTGCAGGTGATCCGCGACTTGGCCGGGCACAGCACGCGCATCGGCGGGGTACTGGACGTGATTCGCTCGATTGCCGAACAGACCAACCTGCTGGCATTGAATGCGGCCATCGAAGCCGCTCGGGCCGGCGAGCAAGGCCGTGGCTTTGCCGTGGTTGCCGATGAGGTGCGCCTGCTGGCCCAGCGCACGGCGCAGTCCACGGCTGAGATCCATACCATGATCGAGCACCTGCAGAGCCAGTCGGACGCCGCTGTCCGGGCAATCGATACCAGCAGCGAGGCGTCGCGCCAGACCGTCGAGCAAGCCCGCGAGGCCGGCGCCAGCCTGGACGCCATCAACCAGGTGTTGAACAACCTCACCGCCCTGAATGCCTCCATCGCCAGCGCTACCTTGCAACAATCGCATGTGGTCGAGGAGATCAACCGTAATGTGCTGGATACCGCCGGGCTATCCCAGCAGACCGCCGATGCGGCGCGCCAATCGAGCGATGCCGGTGTAGCGCTGGGGCAGTTGAGCGAGGCGTTGGAGCAGTTGCTGCGCCAGTTCCGCGTGTAGCACCAGCACGTTCTCTGCATGCATTGAGAATCGCTGGCGCGCTACACCTTCACACCACGAACAGCTACAATCGCGGCCCTCCCCCGCAGCCGCCAAGGATCGCCGATGTCCGGCCTTGAACTCATCGCCGCCGTCCTCGGCGTCACCGCTGTCTGGCTCACGGTCAAGCAGAACGCTTGGTGCTGGCCAATCGGCCTGGTCATGGTGCTGATTTACGGCTGGCTGTTCTACGAAGTCAAACTGTACTCGGGCATGTTGCTGCAACTGGCCTACGCCATCCTGCAACTCTACGGCTGGTGGCAATGGAAGCGCCCAGGCCACGCGCAAGACGCCCGTCAGGTCACCCGCCTGCAACGCCCGGCACTCTTCGGTGGCCTTGCTGCCGGGCTTGTGCTGAGCGTCGCGCTGGGTACGGCCATGGCCAACTGGACCGATGCCGCCCTGCCTTGGCTGGATGCCAGCCTGACCGGCTTCAGCCTGGTGGCGCAATGGTGGATGGCGCAAAAACGCCTGCAATGCTGGCCGCTGTGGGTGGCAGTCGACGTCATCTATGTGGGCCAGTACCTGCACCAGCAGTTGTACTTCACTGCCGGCTTCTTCGCCGTGCTCACCCTGATCGCGGTGCGCGGCTGGCTGGAATGGCGCCGTGACCCGGCGCTGGCGCAGGCATGAGCATGCAACAGGCGATGAAAGTACTGGTGTTGTGCGGCCCGGAATCCAGCGGCAAAAGCTGGCTCAGCGGCGTGATCCAGGCGCATTTCGGTGGCGTGGTGGTGGCCGAGTACGTGCGCCATTTCATCGACCAGGAAGGCCGCGACACCTGTTATGCCGATATCCCAGCCATCGCACGCGGCCAGCTGGCGTGGGAAGACCACGCCCGGGAGCAGGCCCCGCCGTTGCTGATTCTGGACACCCATCTGCTGAGCAATATGCTGTGGAGCAAAGCGCTGTTCGACGACTGCCCAGCCTGGATGGAGCAGGCATTGCTGGCACGGCGCTATGACTTGCACCTGTTGCTTAGCCCGCAAGGGGTGGAGTGGGTCGCCGATGGGCAGCGCTGCCAACCCGAGCCGGGCGACCGTCAGCGCTTTTTCGATGACAGCCTGCGCTGGCTCGAACAAAATGACCAAGCCTACAAAATCATTGATGGCAATTGGCCTCAGCGCCAGTTGCTGGCCCTGCAAACAGTGGCTAAGCTCATTGATAGCACTCCGCCACCCTGTCGCTCAGCGTGTTAAGCCGCTGACACACTCCGCTGGGGCAAAGCCCCCGAAAATGCGGGCCCGCCCCCCGATCCGGGGGCAGTGTCAAGCTGATGAAACACCCCTGCAAAAACCTTTCCAGTCAAGGCCACTGCTGGTTTCGCCGGCGACGCCTGCCGCTATCTGTTTCACGGCTGAGACAAAATGCGCCGCGATTTGTCAGCCTCTGGCGCTAACCCATTGATCTGAAAACGATTCCCGAAAGCGGCACACCTTCTGCTCTCTTGTTCGCATCGCTGAACAGGCCCAGCGCTCAAAGAAGGAATTGCCGTCGTGAGGAAAACAGACAATCGCCTTTATCACGTCTTGCTGATTGGGTGTGTACTGGGGTCGCTGAGCCTGACGGCGCAGGCCGACAAGGGGATCATCATCATCACCCGCGATGTCCAGGTGCGAAACGCGACGATTCCGCCGCTGATACCTGACCCCAACCCCACCACCGTCAATGCCAACCCATCTGCCTACGTGCTCAAGCAGACCAACGAGCTGAGTGACGGCGACTTCGCCAGCATCAGCAGCGGCGCCGGCATCAGCAACCTGATCACCCAGCAGACCAACAACCTCGGTGGAAACCTCGGCAACCAGAACCAACTACCCAACCTGTCAGGTGGCCGTGGCACGGGTGGCTCGGGTAACGGTATCGCCAACATGGTCAACTCAAGTGTGCAGCGCGGCCTGGCGCCGCTGCAGATCCTGACTGGCGGGGGCAAGTGAGATGAAGCTCACGCTGCTGATGCTGGCCACCCTGTGCACTGCACCGGTCTTCGCGCAATCCCTCGTTCCCGTCATCAACAACGCCGATATCGACAGTTCCGGCAGCCGCTATCAGGGCAACCTCTCTGTCAACCAGGCCGCTGGCGACAAACAGCAGCAGGCCAATGCGCGTGCCATCGCTGTCGGCCCCGAAGCCAGCGCCAGCACGCAGATCCGCCAACGCCTGAATACCCCGGCCGACCCTGCAATGGACGCCCACGCGACCATTCGGGGCAACGCCTTCAGCAACGGCAGTGGTGCCCTGGGCGTGAACCAGAGCGCCGGCGCCAATACCCAGCAAGCCAACGCCCTCAGCATCAGCGTTGGCGCGCAACCGCAAAGCATCGACGACAGCGTACTCATGCAACAGAACGTGGCGCTGATCAACAACTCCGGAGCAACTGACATTCCAGCCGGCTATCGCCAGGTCACCACCAGTGACCAGGCCTTCACCGGTAGCCGTGGGGTGATCCAGTTGAACCAGAGTGCCGGGGTGGGAAACCGCATGGCCAACACCTTGAGCATCCGGGTCGCGGATTGACCCTTTCAGTCAAGAACGACACTTAACCTAATAGCGTACGGAGAATCACCATGAAACCCTCGATGGCAATCAAGCCTCTGGTTTTCGCAATTGCTGCGGTCATGGCTGTTGCTGTACAAGCTGGGCAAAACGATCGGCGCAATGACCACCATAACGGCCACCATAACAATGGTCAGCACACGCCTCCACCCACCAAGATCCCTGTGTATGCAACGGCCAACGCCTGGGATACCCAGTCCAGTACCGATAACCGCATCAGCAACCAAGGCACCATCAACGAAGCCGAGATGAGCGACTCGGGCACTGGCTCCAGCGGCAACGTCGGCATCAACGTGGCGGCCGGTAACGGCAACCAGCAGGACAATGCGGCTGCCATCGCCAATGCCGGCTCCGAATCGAGCCTGGACAACAGCTTCGTGTTCGGTATGGCCAGCGCTACTGCCGACGTGCAGCAGACCAGCAGCGACAACCGCGTAGACAACTACTCGACGCAGTCTTCTGCTTTGATGAGTGGCTCGGCCAGCGGGGCTGAGGGCAACATCGGCATCAACATTGCCGGTGGCGACCTCAACCAGCAGAAAAACACCATGGCCATCGCCAACACGGGCGCCCCGCTGGGTAATGCGACCGCCACCGCCTCGGCAAACCAGGACGGCCCTGGCCTGACCGTGAACAACAGCGCCGACCGCACCTACCGGGTGGATACGATTACCATCACCAAGTCGGCCAGCGGCTCGAGCTCGCGTGACGGCACCTTCAACTCGACCGACGACCGCAGCTCGTCTTCGAGCTTCAGCGTGGCCGGTTCGCAAAGCGCCAGCAACAGCGGCTCCAGTGGCTGGAACTCGGCCGGGTCGAAATCCAGCAACGCCAGTGGCTCCAGCAGCATGACTGCCAGCGGCTCCAATGGCTGGAGCGCCAGCGGCTCGGCCAGTGGCAGCGCCAGCTCGTCGAGCAGTGCCAGCCTCAACGCCAGCCTGGCCGCTGCAGCTGATGCCACCCGCACTGTCACCACGGACGACGGTCGTCGCGAACGCACCCGTAGCAGCAGCTTCGATGGCTCGCTGAACGCTTCGCTGGATGTCTCGGTCGACAAGTCGCGCGAAAGTGCATACGACTCGTCGTTCGAGAAGGCCTTCGACTCCAACTACGACAAGTCGCGCGAATCGTCGTATGACAAGTCTCGCGATTCTTCGTACACGAAGTCCCACGAGTCCTCGTACGAGAACGCTTCGGCGTCCGAATACGCCAAGTCTGGCGAGAAATCGCATCAGTCGTCCAACGACGTCTCGAAGAGCTACAGCGAAAGCAGTGCTTACGACTTGAGCAATACCGTGTCCTTCCAAGTGCTGACCCCGACCGGCTGGGCCAACCCAGTTACCAACACTGCAACCCTTAGCGGTTCGGTGAACGGTGGCAGCGGCAACCTGGGCGTGAACGTGGCTGCCGGTGTGGGCAACCAGCAAAGCAACTCGCTGGCCATCTCCAACACCTCGTTCTGATCGCTGCGCTTGAGGCCCCCTTCGGGGGGCCTTTCTTCCACAGAACAAGAAGGCATCCGATCATGCGCATTATTGCCCTGGCGTTTTTGCTGTGCCTGGCCAGCGTGAGCGAAGCTGCACAAATGCCGCTGTCCGTCCTGCCGGGCGGCGCTGTCGTGTTCAAGCCTATCCAGAGCCTACGCGAACGCAAGTTCGCCGACCTGGTGCAACAGAAGACCGACTTCAGCTGCGGCGCCGCCGCGCTGGCGACCATCCTGCGCCAGGCCTACTGGCTGGACGTCGACGAACACCAGATCATCGAAGGCATGCTCGCCCACGCCGACCAGGACCTGGTGCGTACCCAGGGCTTCTCGATGCTCGACATGAAACGCTACGTCGAAAGCCTGGGCATGCGTGCCCGCGGCTACCGGGTAGCCCCCGACACGTTGCACAGCGTGCGCATTCCGGTCGTGGTGCTGATGGACGTGCGTGGCTACAAACACTTCGTGGTCATGCAAAAAGTCGACAGGGGCTGGGTATATGTGGGTGATCCCGTGCTGGGGCACCGGCGCTACAAGGTCGACGATTTTCTCAAGGGCTGGAACGGCATCATCTTCGCCGTGATCGGCCAGGGTTACGACAAGAACAACATCCTGCTCGACCCGCCCCTGCCACTGACCGCCAAGGGCCGGGTGAACAACTTCACCCCCGTGCAGGACGCAGAGTTGCTGGACTTCGGCTTCATCAAAAGCGACTTCTTCTAACGACTGTACTAATGACAAGGAGCATGAGGCTCCAGGGAGCATTTCATGAAGACTTCATTGTGGTTGGCCATCGCCTGCCTGGCAGCCAGCTTGCCCAGTCACGCAGAGGTGTTGAAACCCATCGAACTGAAGGACCAGGAGCTGGCGAACCTGCGGGGCCGCTATGTGATGCCCGGACGAATCGTGAGCTTCGGCATCGTCATGTCCAGCACCTGGCAAAATACAAAAGGGGATGTGATCGGGGCAACGTCAACGCTGCAAGTTCAGCAATCGACCATCAAACCCCAGTTCTATGTATCGATGATTGATAAAAAAGGCGCAGGTACGGCGCCGAGCAGCGCTTCTACTGCCGGGACTGGCGTGGTAACGGGCGGCAAAGGCCTGACCACCACCGAAGGTGTGACCCAGGTGGTCCGTGCCGCCGGTGACAACAACGCCGCTTACAACAACGTCGATATCAACGTGACCAAAGCGAACCAGGCCCCCGCCGTCCAACAGCAAGGCCAGGTACTGGCCGCCGGGCAGACCCTGGTCGGGAAAAATGGCGCCGGCGCGCTGAGTGTGTCCTCCAGTGGTGTGGGCGTGCAGGTCAACATCAATGCCAGCAACAACCAGGGCAGCAGCGTGCAACGCCTGGCCCAAGGTGGCCTGCTGCAGAACTCGACGCTGCTTGGCAACGGCAACCTGGTCAACAACGTCACCACCCTGAACGTTGTCATGCGCGAGAGCGTGCCGACAGCGGCTTCGCTGAACGGTAGCCTCGACCAGCTCAAAGGTCTTCGCACCTTCGGATACTGATCTACGCTCAGTCTCATCAAAAGTAGTTGGAAGGGACGGCAACTCCATGTACCGATCTTTTACGCTCAGAGCTTTTGTGTGCTTGACTACCTTGGCCCCCGCCACCGCACTTTACGCAGCCGCCGACCCACAAGTCGAAGCGCTGAAACAGGAACTGATTGAACTCAAACGCCGCTATGAGGCGCAGCAACAGGCGCTGATGGTGCTGGAGCAACGTGTGCGCCAGGTCGAGGAGGCCCCAGCTGCCGCGCAACCCAGACGCCTGGTCAAGTCTCCCGCCGAGGGCGTGAAAGGTGCACAGACCGTTGCCTCTGGCGCACCGGGCACCACAGGAAGCTCCTACGGCCAAGCGCTGACGGCCGATTCCGAGCCGGCGCAAAGCGTTTCCAACCTGTATGACGAAGCCAGCGGATTCTTTGGCGGGGGCAAGTTCAGCTTCGAAACCGGCGTCACCTATACCCATTACGATACCCGTGCGCTGACCCTCAACGGCTTTTTGGCCCTGGACTCGATCTTTCTCGGCAGCATCAACCTCGACCGCATCAAGGCCGATAACTGGACCCTGGACATGACCGCGCGCTACAACCTGGCGCAGCGCTGGCAGTTCGACATCAACGTGCCCGTGGTGTACCGCGAGTCGACTTACTCGTCGGGTGGCGCAGGTGGCGCCGGGGCCAGCACGTCTGACGCGTCGGTGACCCGCGACCCCGAGATTGGCGATGTCAACGTCGGCGTGGCCTACAAGTTCCTCGACGAGGACGAAACCTGGCCCGACGCAGTCGCAACCCTGCGCATCAAGGCGCCGACAGGCAAGGACCCGTACGGCATCAAGCTGCGCGAGGTCGATGGCAACAGCAACCTGTCGGTACCGGAAAGCCTGCCGACCGGCAATGGCGTGTGGTCGATTACCCCGGGCATATCGCTGGTGAAAACCTTCGACCCGGCCGTGCTGTTCGGCAGCCTGTCCTACACCTACAACATGGAGGACTCGTTCAGCGACATCAGCCCGCAGGTCAACAGCAAGGTCCCGGGTGACGTCAAGCTCGGCGACTCCTGGCAGATCGGCGGCGGTATCGCCTTTGCCCTCAACGAGAAGATGAGCATGTCGTTCTCGGTGTCGGACCAGTTCGCCCGCAAGAGCAAGATCAAACCGGACGGCGGCGACTGGCAGTCGATCTCCAACAGTGACTATAACGCCGCCAACTTCAACATCGGCTTGACCTTCGCCGCCACCGACAACCTGACCATCGTGCCCAACCTGTCCATTGGTCTGACCGATGATGCCCCGGACTTTTCCTTCAGCCTGAAATTCCCCTACTACTTCTGACAGTTACAACTGGCCGGGCCCCGCCAGGCGGGCCCGGCAAATGGTTACCAGCCTTGTAGCCGACCGCGTTACCTGCCCTGGCCTGTTATCATCATGCACAGATGTATGACGATTTGATGGCAAAAGGGATGTTTTTGTGAAGAACCTGTCCGACCACCCACGTATCCGGCTTGCCGCCCTGGCAGGCCTGGTGCTGGTGATCCCACTGGGTACGCGCGCCATGCTGGGTTGGTCCAACCCGCTCGGTTACCTGTCCGACCTCGCACTCGGCAGCCTGCTGCTGTTGCTGCTGCACCGCCGGCCATGGTGGCTGGCCCTCCCCATACTGCTGGCCTGGGCGGCTCTTTGGGTCGCCTCTGCCGAACTTGTAAGCGCGGTGGGCCGCCTGCCCACCAGCGCCGACCTGACCTACTTGCTCGACCCGCAGTTCATGGAAAATTCGACCGGCGGCGGTATGGCCCATGCCTGGCTGCCCTGGGTCATGGGCGGCGGCCTGCTGGCCTGGCTGGCCAGCGCCTGGCGCAGCCGCGCAGCGCTCAGCCACCCTCTTCCGCGCAAGGCCTGGTCCATACCGGTACTGCTGTTCGCCGCCCATTGGGGCAGCCAACACGTGCTGCCTTCGGACGCCGACCAGTGGCGGCAATACAACCTCACTCACCAGCTGATGTCTGCCGGTGTCGGCGACCTGCAACGCCAGGTCGAAGGCTGGATGGGCCAGACACAGCCCTTCACCCCGCTGCCCAGCGCCGGCCTGACCCAATCCGACCTGCATGGCCAACGCCTGCTTGCCGGCCCGGGTAGCGCGCGCAACTTGCTGGTCATCACCATGGAAGGTATCCCCGGCGCCTACCTGCGGCCCAACCGCCAGGCGCTGCACAGCCGTTTCGACGAAGACCTCATGCCCAAGCTCAGCAAGTGGGCCGAGCGCGGCATGAACACCCCTGACTACGTATTACACACTCATCAAACCATCCGCGGCCTGTACGCGATGTTGTGCGGTGACTACGACAAACTGGCCAACGGCACGCCCAAGGGCGTGGAGCTGCTGACCCAGAACGAACGCAACCAGGCCTGCCTGCCGGCGCAACTGCGCCAGGCCGGCTTTACCACCCACTACCTACAGGGCGCAGGCCTGCGCTTCATGGCCAAGGACCGCATCATGCCGCACATCGGCTTCGACTCGGTGCACGGGCTGGAGTGGTTCCGCAACAAGAATTACCTGGATTTTCCCTGGGGCAAGGATGACCGCGCGTTCTTCGAAGGTGCCTTGGGCTACGTCGGCCAGTTGCAGAAGCAGGACAAGCCTTGGATGCTGACTTTGCTTACCGTGGGCACTCACCAGCCGTATTCGGCCCCGGCCGAATACCTTGAACGCTACGACACCCCGAAACAGGCGGCGGTGGCCTACCTGGATGACGCCGTCGGGGCATTTCTCGACGGCCTGGAACGTCAGGGCGTGCTCAAGGACACCCTGGTTGTGCTGACTTCCGACGAGTCCCACGGCATCGATGGTGTGCGCCTGGCTTCGTCGTGGGGCTTCAACCTTACCCTGGCACCGGAGCAGGCCCAGTTGCCGCACATCAAGCGTGGCACATACGGCCATGTCGACCTGGCGACATCGCTGCTCGACTACTTCTCACTGCCCATCCCCATCGCGCTGGGCGGTCGCTCGCTGTACCGCGACTATGACACTGGCCGTGAGATGATCGCCTACACCAACGGCATGCTGCGCTACCACAATGGCCAGGGCGTGTTCACCGAGTGCGACTTCCAGCAGCGCTGCAGGCGTTACGCCAGCGAAGGCTTCATCGCCGACCAGGCCCGCTACCTGGGGCCCGGCGACAGCTTGCTCGGTCAGCAGGTTGGCGCCTTGGCCGGGGTACTGGATCAGTCCCTGATGCAAACCCCGCTCAACCTGCGTTACCAGTTCGGCGGCCCTGCGCCGATCAAGTTGCGCAAGCGCATTCAGGATGACTGGGCCGACAACCTGATTGGCGCCCAGTACCTGGAAATGCCCGAGGGCTCGCATACTCGCGTGCGGGTCAAGGTACGCTCGCTGGACCCCAAGCGTGCAGCCTACATCCAGCTCAAGGCCAAGCAGCTGGAGCAGGATGTGCCACTGGGCCTGCCGGAAGAAGTCAAAGTCACCGCCGACCAGCCGCTGGAAATGGAGTTCGGCTTCGACAACCCGACCGAGCGCAAGGCGTTCTCCTTCCATTTGCTGGGCTATGGCGGCGGCAAGGTGGAAATCAGCGACTTCAGCGTGATCACTGCATTGCCCGGCGAGGATGAGGCGGCCGATGAACTGACTGAGGGGCATATCGCCCATTCGGGCTGAGGGGCTACCGCTCATCGCCCGGCCACCGGTGCCTGTCGATTCACCGAGCACGTGCTCGACTAGTGTGTGAATCCCACAGCGTGGAGAGAAGCACCATGAGCACCAGCGAAAGCAGGCACCCGGTGGTTTCCCGCAGCCAGTGGCTGGCGGCCCGCCGGCAACTGTGGCTGCACGAAAAAGCCTTCACCCACCACCGCGACGCGCTGTCCGCAGCGCGTCGCGCACTGCCTTGGGTCAAAGTCGAGCACGACTATCGCTTCCACGGGCCAGACGGCGAGTTGAGCCTGGGCGAGTTGTTCGCAGGCCGGAGCCAATTGCTCCTATACCACTTCATGTTCGCCGAAGGCTGGAGCGAGGGTTGCCCCGGCTGCTCGTTCCTGGCCGACCACTTTGACGGCGCCAACCTGCACCTGACCCACCACGACGTGTCGCTGGTGGCCGTGTCACGCGCGCCCTATGCCGAATTCCAGGCATTCCGCCAGCGCATGGGCTGGCAGTTCCGCTGGTATTCGTCGCATGGCAGCGGCTTCAACGAGGACTTTGGCGTAAGTGTTGGCAATGCAGGCGAGCGCCAGTACAACTATGAGCCTTATGACGGCAATGAAAGCGAGCTGCCCGGCTTGAGTGCGTTCTACCGCGACACGGACGGCAGCGTGTACCACACCTACTCGACCTATGCCCGCGGGCTGGACATCCTGGTCAATACCTATAACTTCCTCGACATTGCGCCACTGGGACGTAATGAAAGCGGGACCATGGACTGGGTGCGCCACCATGACCGCTATGCAGGGCAGCCGGACAAGCCCCACTGCTGTCACAGCTGATGCAGGCAACACACACCTGCAGGAACGGGTTCACCCGCGAACACCGGCAACGCCGGTGCCCTCCACCGCGTTGGTTTCTTCGCGGACATGCCCGCTTGTGTCTTGATAGGGCATTAGAATCTGGAGTGAGAGCGGTGAATGGGTTGAGATCGAACAGCAAACCGCAATGCTGAACGACGAACGGGTTGCCCAGCTGTGGAAGCGGGCTTGCCCCCGAAACCCACGCCGTGGTGGATGGCACGGGCTTCGCCCGTGTTCGCGGGACAAGCCCGCTCCCACAGGGATCGCGCTAGTTTCTAGAAATTGAGCAAGCGAGTTGTTTCCTCAGGTACTGCATCAGCCTCAAGCCTGCGGGGGTACCTGTGGGAGATTCTATGGTTTTCAGCAAGCCAATTTCCGGCTTTTGGTGACGTATTCGCCCTGATCTCGCATCAGGGCGAATGCGACGCGAGCGAGCTTGCGAGCCAAGATCACTAGTGCCTGGGTCGTTGCTTTACCGTTGCTCCGATACTGCTCATACACGTCCTTCCAGGTAGTTGACCTACTGGCCGACATCGCTGCGTTATGCAACAAACGACGAATCTCCGAACAGCCTCGCTTTGTAAGGCGGCGGCGTCCATTCTTTTGCCCGGAGTCATTCACTCGCAGGTCCATCCCCAAGAAGGCGATGTAAGCGTCACTGCTTTTGAATTCGCCTCTGATAAACGCCATTACCAGTGCTGACGCTGTGAGAAAACCAATACCTTCCACGGCCTGGCAGCGAATAACCTGTTCAAGCAGCCCTGCCTCTCGCAATACTTCTTTGATCTTCTTTTGTATCAGCAAGTCCAGCCGTTCTATCGACTTGACGAAGGTTTCGAAGGCTGCTTTCAACAGGCCCTCGTTAGCCCAGCTCTGCGTCATTGCAGTACGGGCCGATACCAGCGCAGCCCTGCGCCGCAGAAGGCTCTGCAGCTTGCCGTAGACGGCGGGAGGCGGGGTCCAAGGGCGAAGATCCTCACCCTCGTTTTTCAGAAAACGGGACAGCAACCGCGCATCGGACGGGTCAGTTTTGACTCGGCCGCCAACACTCTTGCGATAGTTACTCAGTTGAAATCCATCAATGACATAAACATCAAAGCCCATGCCGTGGGCTAGCTCGACCAGATCCAAGTGATAGATGTTGGTCGCTTCAACGGCGATAGCCGTGTTCAGTGGCTGCTGCTTGAGCCACTTATTGATTTCAGATTTGGAGTTTTTCAGCTTGATGATCTCATCACGCTCCTCGTGATGGATCACCAATTCAGCTTTTGCAACGTCCGCTCCAATGATCGACTTCACTACCTGCATTGCCATCGGCGGCTCTCCACGTTATGGTTTTTCGGCTTGAAGGGCTTTCACCAAGAGGCGCTGGCTTGCTTCTATCGTCGCTTGCAAACGATGCATTCTTTATCGGCGCTTTGGTGGAAGGGGTGGGGCGATGTCTCCCACGGTCTGTACTGCTCGTAACAGTCAGAATCGGGCATTTAGTCCCACCACCCCTTCAAGTCTAACCATACAAGCGGG